>NZ_JBJGXU010000032.1:0-69184 GCF_045447305.1 Pseudomonas sp. D47
AGCGGAGTGTCAGCCTAAGATGCGGTGACTGACCTGCCGCCTTCGCGAGCAAGCCCGCTCCCACAGGGGATCTCTTCACGGCCCGGTTTTTTCGCAAGCGTTGACATGCATTCGCGCCAACAACAAAGCCCAAGTGTGGGAGCCGGGCTTGCCCGCGATGGCGGCCTATCAGCCAGACATTTATTGCCTGACCCACCGCCATCGCAGGCAAGCCAGCTCCCACAGGAGATCGCCTCAGCCATCAGGCCACGGGACACTCCCGATTCAGCGCTTGATCCACCAACAACTGCGCAATTTCAAGCATCTGCACCACCGCCAGCACTTGCTTGCGGCTTGAGCCATCCAAGTGCTCGGCGCAGTCGTAGGCGCACACAGTCGCGGACTCCAGCATCTCGCTGGCATTGCTCAAGGCAACTTCGGTGCTGAGGCCGGGGCGGACGGTGAAGATGAGGTCGGGTGGGGTTTGTGGGGTGTCATCCGAGGGGGATGGCGGAGGGTTAGGCGTGACTTTTTTCATGCGGTTACTCCTGGAGTTAAAGGAGTCGCCACGATCACTTCCACATGATTGGGTGGCGACTGTACGCAGGTGTGGAAGACCGGACTCCAGGACCCCGGCGCACCCGAAGGTGCCCCGCGCACAGCCGCCATAACACTTTATAGCGGGCATGAAAAAAGCGCCCGCTAGAGGCTATGGGCGCTTATACGCCTGGAGAGTTCGGGCTTCCACACCCGTTCGCTGAATTTGCAGCGACCCGCGAAGGTTAGCGGCGAGGTTGACCGGACGCAACCCGAAATCTGTGTAGGGCAGGTCCTAATGACAACACGGCATCAAAAAGGGTGAGCCGTACGCAGATTGGTCGACCGGGGAATGGGAAACCCGGCAGGGCTTGGCCCTCCTGCGTACGGCTCGGTTCACATAATGCAGAGCGGTTAAATGACTGGCCGTAGGGAAAGTCTTGTTCAGCTTTCGTCAGCACCAAGCCTCTCGATCAGCGTGGTTAGCGCGGCCTTGAAAATCGGATGCCATTCATGGGTGAGTTCGCTGCTCAAGGGATGCCAGAAGAATCGAAACTCATGGCCTCCATCATCTTCTGCAAAATGGAACCCTGTATCTGGAAGGTCTATCGAGACCTGGCATTGGTGAAAAGCCCAGGTTTGGCGGGTGAGCTCGCCATGCCAGGTTCCCAAGTCGCCTATAACTTTGCCGGTTATTCCAGCTTCTTCCTGCAATTCTCGAATAACGGCGGTGTTTGTTGTTTCGCCAGGCTTTACGCTGCCTTTGACCAGCTGGAAACCGGCCTGGGGTGTTCGAATGCCAGTATTTCCAAAGACTGTCTGGTTCGAAGGACTACGGGGCACGCTTTGACGATGATCATTGGGTTTTGTCTTCCACGTTTTTGCGCCCATCAGAAAATCACAGGGCCACTGAATACCTTAAGGCAAGCTCGCTCGCCACAGGGTTGAGTCAGGCAGCCTCCCAACCTTTCACAAAACCTTCATCAGCCCGCCCCCCGCCAGCCATGACGACGCGACGTTGGCCCATGTTGAAGAGTCGGCGCGCTACGGCATGACCATCGCCGAATTCCCCACTACGCTTGAAGCGGCGAAGGGCTGCCAGGCGCTGAACATGAAAGTCTTGATGGGCGCGCCGAACGTGGTGCGCGGTGGGGCGCACTCGGGTAATGTGGCCGCCGTCGGCCTGGCCCGCGCGGTCAAGATGATCAGCCTGGCGCCCGCACACGCGGCGGGCCTGACGGACCGTGGTGAAATTGCTATTGGCCTGCGCGCCGACCTCGTCCAAGCCAGGCGCCGCGAAGGGCTGCCCGTAGTGCAACACGTATGGCGACAAGCGAAGAGGGTGTTTTGATGGCAGGCAGGTTGATCTATCTCATCGGGCCATCGGGTTCGGGCAAGGACAGCCTGCTGGATGCCGCGCGCCCGCGTCTGGCCGAACGCGGTTGCCGCATTGTGCGCCGCGTGATCACCCGTTCGGCGGAGGCTGTGGGCGAGGCGGCCCAGGGCGTGAGCGCGCAGCAGTTTGCCGCGATGGACGCTGAGGGTGCGTTTGCCCTCAGCTGGCACGCCAATGGGTTGTCCTATGGCATTCCCGCGCAAATTGATGACTGGCTGGCGGCGGGGGACGACGTGTTGGTCAACGGCTCCCGTGCGCACCTGGCGCAGACCCGCGAGCGCTATCCCACGGTGCTGGTGTTGCTGCTGACGGTTGATCAAACCGTGTTGCGTCAGCGTTTGATCGCGCGCGGGCGTGAGTCCCTGGCGGAAATAGAGGAGCGCCTGGCGCGCAATGCGCGGTTCACCGCTGACCTGATCGCCGGCAACGGTTCGGGGTTGTTTGTGCTGGATAATTCCGGCCCGCTTGAACACACCGTCGAGCGTTTGCTGTGTTGCCTGGACCCTGGGCACTCGGCATGCGCCTGACCCTGCTCGGCACCGGCGGCGCGCGGCAAGTGCCGGTGTAGGGCTGTGAGTGCATCGCTTGCGCCATGGCGCGCAGCGATGAGCGCCTGCGCCGTCGGCCGTGCAGCGCAAGCCTGTGGAGGTACTGGTGCCAGACTGCTCCATGCCGCCGCAGCCGCAAGCACCGCGTAATCACAATGACCCATGTGGGGCATACGCTGGATAAGTGGTTGCTGGAACACCGTCGGGAACTGCACAAATCTGTGAGTGTAGGTTGGAATGGGCGGGTGATCTGAGTGCAATCCTACTTGGGCGGTTAATTAAAAGGCAGAAGATTGACCACAGCCTGTAGGCGTTGCTTTTATTCAGTGCCGGATAGGGATAGCGGGTCTGAGGTATTTTTTTCTGCGGTGTTTGAATAAGTTTCTTAATGTGCGCAACTCAATATTTGACGATATTGAGTTGGTTTTTCTGAGTGCGTTATGTCACGTCTTTATTGTGGTGTTTGGCGTGATGGCTGCGAAGCGACGCATAAACGTTATGCGCATTTCTTGCAGGTGTGTTTACTGGTTTGCATTGTGAAAAGAATGGCGCTGGCGAGGGCCTTTTCAATGTGGGACTTTTATCGAGCTGGCAACGGAATAGTCAGGTTCGGTAAACACTATAGGGATGGATAATTCTCAATACTCAGAGTATTCATTGCCATGATTCCTTCCGTAAGACCCCAGTCCAGTACACATGCCACTCTCTCGTCCGGAGGGCAGGTGCGTGAGTTTTATAATGGTTTTTCTTCCTTGAGCAGTAATAAGACGTCGTTTACCACCGACCAGGCGGCAAAACACATCACGCGCGCAAACTTCAAGTTTCATGATCGAAATGGCGACAATAAGATTGTGGTGGGTTTTAATTTTTCGGGCGCCTTTAGTGCTGCTCAAAAAGAGCGAGCCAGGCAGGCATTGCAGTCTTATGCAGATGTCGCCAATATTTCCTTTGTCGAAAACGCTAGCCATAGTGATGGTTTCATCACGATCAGGGGCGTGCCGGGTTCAATGTCGGGTGTCGCAACGTTACCCAATCAATACCAATCTCGAGTAACGGCTAATATCGGCACAGGCGGTGCTCAAGATAATCCGCAAATGGGCAGCCAATTTTTGTCCTTGTTGGTGCATGAGTTGGGGCACACCCTAGGGCTGGAACACCCCGGACGTTACGACGGCGGTGGCACTTACGAGCGCAATGCCGATTATGCACAGGACACCAAGGCCCGCAGCGTCATGAGCTATTGGTCGGAACGTAAACAACCGGGGCATGCCTTTAACGAAGTGGAACCCTGCGCCGCTATGATTGACGATATTGCAGCCATCCAACGCTTGTACGGGGCCAATACGCGGACCCGTAATACCGACACCGTTTATGGGTTCAACTCCAACACCGGTCGCGAGGTCTACAGCCTCAAGAGCGCCCGCGACAGGCCGGTGTTCAGTGTTTGGGATGGCGGTGGCAATGACACTCTGGATTTTTCGGGCTTTACCGGCAAACAAAACATCAGCCTCAAGGCCGAGACATTTTCGGACGTTGGGGGATTGCGCGGGAATGTGTCGATTGCCAAGGGCGTCACCGTGGAAAATGCCATTGGCGGTTCCGGCAGCGATACGTTAACGGGGAACGAGCAGAGCAACCGTTTAAAAGGCGGCGGCGGCGCAGACACGCTACACGGCGGTGGCGGGGCCGACACGTTCGTCTATGACCGCGTCAGTGATTCAACGCCGCAGAACCCGGACATCATCAAGGACTTCACCAGCGGTATCGACAAGATCGATGTCGCCGGCGTACTTCGTGAGGCGGGCCTCAAGTCGTTGAACTTCGCTGATCGGTTCAGCGGCCGTGCAGGCGACGCAGTGATCACCCATGACTCGACTACCGGGCGTTCGACGCTGGCCGTGGACACCAAGGGCAGCGGTACGGCTGATATGTTGATTACCAGTCATGGTCAAATTAAACCGTCGGATGTGACCTGGAGCGCTCAGGTGCCGACGGTCACGCCGACGGTGGACGTGATTCCCGCCCCGGTTCCTGAACCAACACCTGCTCCAACACCTGCTCCAATCCCAACCCCAACCCCAACCCCAACCCCAACCCCAGAGCCCACTCCAGAGCCTATTCCAGCCCCCACGCCCACTCCGAAGCCCCGGCTTAGCGGGCAGTTCGCCGAAAAGCTGTTTACGTTGTTAAGGACATTCATGGACAAGGCTTTTTCGATATTCAAGTAAGTGCAGAGCCCATTCGATCAAGCCTCGGTCAGCGCGGGGCAGGCCGGCGCTTCGAGACCAAACCGGCTCGCCAGCGCCTTGCGGCCCTTGGGCGTCAAACCGAGCGCCCGACTATCCAGGTCCTGGGTGACCCAATGGTGGCCAATAGCATTTTGTAGAAACGCTGCTCCCAACGCGCCGGCCAAATGCGGACGGCGCACGCTCCAGTCCAGGCACGCGCACGCAAAATGCCGTCGTTGCGTGCGCAGTGTTGCCACATCAATCCCCAGTTCTATCAGCGCTGTTTCACCGGGCGCGGTGAGCTGGTAAGTCCCCTCGCCAATCAGCCAGCCGGACGCGATGAAATGGTCATGCAGCTGCACCGCCAGCGTGCCGGCCATGTGGTCGTAGCAGGTGCGTGCGAACTGCAGGCGGGTGGGCGTGGTCGGGACGAAGGCCTTGCGGGTATTGCGGCTGATCACCATCAAACCCTCGATGGCCTGGGCCACATGGGGGCCGGCCAGGCGGTAGTAGCGATGGCGTCCCTGGGTGTGCAGCTTGAGCAGGCCATCGTCCTTGAGCCTGGCCAGGTGGGCGCTGGCGGTGGAGGCGCTCACCCCGGCAATCGCGGCCAGCTCGGTGCTGGTGCGCGCATGGCCATCCATCAGCGAGCAGAGCATTTTCGTGCGCGCAGGCTCGGCGATCGCCCCCGCCACTTGTGAAAGCGCCGTGTCATCGTCATGGGCGTTCATATTTCGTTCCTGAGCGAATCATTGCCGTGAGAGAGGGCAGATAGTAACGCTTCTTTTGCGAACAGGACGTACCGAATGACACCGCTGCAAGCCGCTACCCATGCTGACCCTTATGCGTATTACGCAGCCCTGAGACGCAACGATGAGCTGTTGTTCGATGCTGACCTTGGACTGTGGATCGCCAGTAGCGCCAAGGCCGTCGAAGCCGTGCTGAAGCATCCCGACTGTCGGGTACGCCCGTCACACGAGCCCGTGCCTGCGGCTATCGCAAACGGTGCGGCGGGGCAGGTCTTCGCCAGGTTGATGCGTATGAACGAGGGGGTGGCCCACCAATGCCCGAGGGCCGCGGTCGAGCCTGCGCTGGCCAGGTTGGATGCGCTGCACATTGCAGGAGTGGTGAGGCAACTCAGCGCTTGCATGCATAGCCTGGATGATTGGATGTTTACCTTGCCCGTCTCGGTAGTCGCGTATCTGCTGGGTGTGCCCGGCGAACGGTTAAGCACGGTCGCCGGTTTGACACGGGATTTTGTCGCCTGCCTCTCGCCGCTGAGCCGCGAAGCTCAATTGCGTAATGCCGATGCCGCCGCTGCAGATTTGGGGCAGATGTTCAGTGGTGTACTTGAGCAGACAGGGTTGCTTAAGCCGCTTCTCGAAGGCGATTGGGGTAACCCCGACGCACTGACTCCCAACTTGATTGGGTTACTGTCCCAAACGTGCGAAGCGAGTGCCGGCCTGATTGGCAATACGCTGGTGACACTTGTTCGGCGGCCCGACCTGCTTGAGCACATCCAGCGAGTGCCGGCCTTGGTGACAGCGCTGGTGGAAGAGGTGGCCCGCTATGATTCGCCGGTACAGAACACCCGGCGATTTGTGGCCGGCCGCTGCTCGATTGGCAAGCGTAGCTTAGGCAAGGGCGACACCGTTCTGGTGTTGCTGGCTGCTGCGAATCGGGACCCCGAAGCGAACCCCGATCCGGACAGTTTTCTGCTTCAGCGACCCCATCGGCGGTTGTTCAGTTTTGGCGTTGGCAGGCATCAATGCCCAGGCCAAAAGCTCGCGTTGGCCATCGCATCACAAGCGCTGCGGGAATTGCTGCGTCAGCCGAGTGTATGGGCCAATGCTTGCCAGTACGGTTACTGGCCGTCGCTGAATGGGCGTATCCCGCGGTTTCAAAGTGGGGTGTAAACCCATAACCCGTTCATAAAAAACTGTGGCTTAACGGTCGTGCGGGAACGCAATGTTTAAGTGGCTGTGTAATTGTAGAATTTTATGTGCGTTGTTGCCTTGGTTAATCAATAACTGCGGTCGTATGGTGGGGTTCAGGTGTTTTAATGTTTGAACATGAAATACTATCGGGTTGGCGTTAGATAGTTATCTGTGGGAGTTTGTGGTCGCCGTTAACTGGGGTTGCTGCCATTGCGACCCTTGTTGGCTGATTATAAAGTTTTCCAAAGGGTGTTTTATGAGAGTCGCTAATTCGCTTGTTAATCAATCTGTACGCAGCAATGAACTTCCTACGTTAAATGCTCCTGCTGTCTCACGCGTTACGTCTGTTTCCGGTGGCGTCACTCAAAAAGCCTCTTACAGTACAGACGATGCGGCCAAGCAGATCCTGCGAGGCGGCTATCGGCATTACGACCGCAATGGCGACGGCAAAATTGAGCTTTCTTTTACGTTGGGTGAGCAGTTTTCAACGCAACAAAAAGTGTCTATTCGCCAAGCACTGCAGGCCTGGCAGGATGTGGCCAATATTGTATTCAAAGAAGGCTCAACCGACAGCGACGGTTCAATAACGATCAACGCCGACCCTAATACCAGTGGCGGGAGGGCGCAGTTACCTAATGGGTATTACGGTGACGTGGCGGCCACTATCGGAACGCAGGGGGCTGCCGAATCCCCTAATAATGGCGATTATTTTTTATTAGCCGCCATTCATGAAGTGGGGCATGCGCTGGGCCTTGGTCATCCAGGCGATTATGGTAAAACCGTGCTCAGCTATGCCGATGCCGTCTACAAGCAAGACACCAGAGCCCACAACGTCATGAGTTATTGGGACGCGAACAATCAACCGGAGCATGACTTCAAGCACCTGCAACCCTCAGTGCCACTGAAAGATGATATAGCGGCCATACAGAAACTCTACGGTGCCAACCCCGACACTCGCAATACCGACACCGTTTACGGTTTCAACTCCACGACTGGCCGTGACCACTTGAGTCTTAAGTCGGCGAACGACACGGCTATATTTTCTGTCTGGGACGGCGGTGGCAATGACACGCTGGATTTTTCCGGTTTTTCCCAGGATCAGATCATCAATCTGCACGCTGAGTCGTATTCCAGTGTTGGCGGCTTGAAGGGCAATGTTTCCATTGCCAAGGGCGTTGTCCTGGAAAACGCTATCGGCGGTTCAGGCGACGACGATATCTATGGCAACGACGTTGGCAACAGGCTCCGTGGTGGGGGCGGTGCAGACAGGTTGATAGGTGGCGGTGGCGCGGATGTTTTTGTTTACGACAGGGCAAGCGACTCTACGCTCAGCAGGCCAGACGAAATTCTGGATTTCACCAGCGGGACGGACAAAATTGATCTTTGCGGTCTATTGAAAAACGCCCCGACCAAGCACTTCAATGTGGTTAAGCAGTTTACCGGGCGCCCCGGCGAGATCGTCCTGAGCCACGATCCGCGCAGCGGGAACGCCAGCTTGAGCCTTGACCTGACGGGCCAGGGCAAGGCGGATTTCTTTATCAAGAGTGTCGGGCGCATTCAGGCCAGTGACATTGTCACGGGCGGGGAGCCCGCGCCTGGGGCTACCACGCTTAAACCAACCCCCAAGCCTGGCCTCAACCCCGACGATACTGTCTATGGGTTCAACGCCAACACCGGCGATAGCTCCACCAGCCTCCACGCCGGCAGCGGTGCACCGAGCTTTCTGGTAGAGGATACCGGCGGCAATGACACCCTGGACTTTTCCGGCTTCAAGCAAGACCAGCGCATCGACTTGCGCCATAACGCCTCCTCCAGCGTGGGCGGCTTGCGCAACAACGTTGCAATAGCCAAAGGCGTCATGGTGGAGAATGCGGTCGGCGGCTCAGGCAGAGACCGAATCGTAGGCAACGCCGTGAGCAACGTCATCACTGGTGGTGGCGGCGGTGATGAACTCTGGGGCGTGGGCGGTAAAAACACGTTCAAATATGACAAGGTCACTGACTCAAGCGGTTACGATCCTGATCGCATCATGGATTTCGCCAGTGGCGAAGACACGATTGACCTGACGGCACTGGCCGCAGAGTTGGGAACCCCTTTGCGCCTCGTCGACGCCTACACGGGGCGTATTGGCGATACCGTCGTCAAACACGACCGACACAGCGGCCGTTCCATTGTGGGAATAGACCTGTTGGGGCGGCGTCAGTCGGACTTCCTGATTAAAAGCGCGCGTTTGATCAGGCCGCAGGATGTGCTCGGTCTGACTTCTCGTCAGCGCTGAAAAGCGACACGGCAAAGCGCTGACAGCGCTTAGGCGTTGATCAGCGCCTGCACATACTCGACCCACGACGACGTCGCCCTGGAATAAATTCAGCGGGTTTCCAATATTCCGTCATACAGCCGTCAATCCGACCTGGGCATTATCACGCCCACGAAGATTACGCGGGGATGGGCTGGGGCATGTTGGAGTTGGACATCTCGCCTTATCTGGGCAAGACCGAGAAGGTCAATGTGACCTTGCCCGGTTATGTCATTCAGCGCATCGACCGTGACGTGCGTGAACACAAGGTCAAAAGCCGCTCGTCATTTCTGGCAGGTGCGGCTTTGGAGAAGTTGGTGCGCTCCTAAGCGCAATCAGGCTGTCGCGACCGACACCTGGCGCGACGCACTCAGGAACCGCAACAACGCCAGCAGCGGGAACGCACTGCCCACTAGCATCACGCCCAGCCAGCCGCCGTGTTCATACACGCTGCTGGCAATCGCCGAACCGAAGGCGCCGCCGATGAAGATGCTGGTCATGTACAGCGCGTTCAGGCGGCTGCGGCTGTTAGCGTCGAGGGCGTAGACGGCGCGTTGGCCCAGGACCATGTTCATCTGCACGCAGAAGTCCAGGACCACGCCGGTCACCGCCAGGCCAATCACGCTGTACAGCGGGTGTACGAAGGCCGGCAGGAAGCTCAAGGCGCCAAACAACATGGCCAGCAGCGAGGCGCGATGCGTGTGGCCGGCATCGGCCAGGCGGCCGGCGATGGGCGCGGCGATGGCGCCGATGGCACCCACCAGGGCGAAGATCGCGATCTGGGTTTGGCTCAGGCCATGGTTACGTACCAACTCCAGCGGGGCGGCGGTCCAGAACAGGCTGAAGGTGGCAAACATGCAGCCTTGGTAGAACGCGCGTTGGCGCAGCACCGGTTGCTCGCGCAGCAGGGTGCCGAGGGAGCGCAGCAACTGGCCGTAGCTGGCGCTGTGGTCGGGCTGGCGCTTGGGGATGGTCATCAACAGCACCACGCTGATAAACGCCATCAACGCGGCGGCGGCCATGAACATCGTGCGCCAGCCGAAGTGATCGGCCACCACACTGGACACCGGCCGTGCCAGCAAAATACCCAGCAACAGTCCGCCCATGATGCTGCCGACCACACGGCCACGGGATTCGGCAGGCGCTAGGTGCGCGGCCAGCGGGATCAGAATTTGCACCGAGACGGAACTGAATCCGATCAGCAACGACACAAGAAGGAACAAATTCGGCTGCTCGGTGAACGCAGCACCCAGTAGGCTGGCGATGGCCAGCACCGTTGTGGCGATCATCAGCTTGCGGTTTTCCAACAGATCGCCCAGCGGCACCAGGAAGAACAGGCCCAGGGCATAGCCGATTTGCGTGAGGGACACGATCAGGCTGGCCATCGCGGGAGTCAGGCCGATGTCTGGCGCGATCAACTCGATGATCGGTTGGGCGTAGTAGATGTTGGCAACAATGGCGCCGCAACAGAACGCAAACAGCATCACCATCCCGCGGGTCATGGTGCTCGTAGCGTGTGGGGTAGCGTTCATGGTGTTCTCGTAAAAGCGAAGGAAGATGGCGTGCGAGAATAAAGACAAGACCTGGCAGCGAGTAGGCCGTTGACGGTGATAACACTCATGCCCGGAATTAATGACTGAAACGTTAACTTTCGGGTCGAAGGGCAATGATACATTCAGTCACAACTGCCGAAACAGGAAATCCACTTTCATGAAAATCACGCTGAACAAGATGATCCTGGCTTCAACCCTCGCCGCGGCCATGGCCATTGGGCTGGCGAACGCCGCCGATGCCCCGCGCGTTGGTGTACGTGGCGCCATCACGGCGATGGACGGCGATGCGATGCACGTCAAGGTCAACAGCGGTGAGGACGTCATCGTGCACCTGACCAAAGACACCCAAGTGCGTGCCGTGACCCTGGCCAAGATCGATGAAATCAAGCCCGGCAGCTACATTGGCTCCGCCGCCATGCCCAACGCCGATGGCACCCTCACGGCCCTGGAAGTCCACGTGTTTCCACCGGCCATGGCCGGCACGGGCGACGGGCACCGCGCGTTTGACTTGAAAGAAGGCAGCAGCATGACCAACGGCACCGTCGGCGACTTGGTGGTCAGCAACGGGCGCACCTTGACCGTGAAATACAAAGGCGGCGAACAGAAGATTGTGGTGCCCGATGATGTGCCGATCGTCAACCTGGAGCCAGGGGATCGCAGCTTGCTCAAACCGGGGGTGAAGGTGGTGATGTTTGCGGCGCAGGGCGCGGATGGGACCATCACCGCACAGGCCATCTCAGCCGGCAAAGACGGCGTGACACCGCCGATGTAACTGACCCAATGATGAGCAAAATGTGGGAGCTGGCTTGCCTGCGATAGCATCACCTAGGTATGCCTGACACACCAAGGTGCCTGCATCGCAGGCAAGCCAGCTCCCACATTCAGTTATTGGCCGCTGTAGATCTGGTCAAAAACCCCACCATCATTGAAGTGGGTTTTCTGCACGGTGCGCCAGTCGCCAAAGGTCTTCTCGACCGACAGGAAGTCGACTTTCGGGAAGCGGTCGGTGTACTTGGCCAGCACCTTTGGGTCACGTGGGCGCAGGTAGTTGTTGGCGGCGATTTCCTGGCCTTGCGGCGACCACAGGTATTTCAGGTAGTCTTCGGCGGCGACGCGGGTGCCTTTCTTCTCGACCACTTTGTCGACCACCGATACCGGCGGCTCAGCTTCGGCGGAGACGCTTGGGTAGATCACTTCGAACTGATCACGGCCGAATTCACGCGCGATCATTTCCGCTTCGTTTTCAAAGGTCACCAGCACGTCGCCAATCTGGTTGGTCATGAACGTGGTGGTGGCTGCACGGCCGCCGGTATCCAGCACAGGCGCCTGCTTGAACAGCTTGCCGACAAAGGCCTTGGCCTTGTCTTCATCGCCGCCGTTCTTCAGCACATAACCCCAGGCCGACAGGTAGGTGTAGCGGCCGTTACCCGAAGTTTTCGGGTTCGGCACGATCACCTGCACACCCTCTTTGAGCAGGTCTGGCCAGTCTTTCAGGGCTTTGGGGTTGCCTTTGCGCACGATAAACACGGTGGCGGAGGTGAACGGCGCGCTGTTGTTCGGCAGCCGGGTCACCCAGTTGTCCGGCACCAGTTTGCCGTTGTCGACCAGGGCGTTGATGTCGGTGGCCATGTTCATGGTGATCACGTCAGCCGGCAGGCCGTCGATCACCGAGCGCGCTTGTTTGCTGGAACCGCCGAAGGACATCTGCAAGGTCAGCTTGTCGTTCGGATGCTCGGCTTCCCAGTGCTTCTGGAAGGCAGCGTTGTAATCCTTGTAGAAGTCGCGCATCACGTCATAGGAGACGTTGAGCAGTGTGACGGGGGCAGCCTGGACGGCGCCCGCCAGGGCAAGGCCGGCGGCCAGAAGAGAGGCGCTAACGAGTTTTTTCACTGCTCATTCCTTGTTGTTCGAGAAGCTTGTCGATTGAGTGGGGGCAATTTGCCACCGACTATAGCCGCGCCCGCATAGACGTTTAAAGATTAAAACGAACTTTGCTTATTCCACTTTACGAAACAGATTGCTGCCACAGCGCGAGCAAAACGCCGCGTTGGGTTCATGGCTGTCTTTTTTGCACACCGGGCAGTCGTGTTGCAACTGCTCCCCGCGCATGGCGCTGGCCAATTCGGCGGTAAAAATCCCGGTGGGCACGGCGATGATCGAGTAACCGGTGATCATCACCAGCGACGAGATCACCTGGCCTAATGGCGTCTTCGGCACGATGTCGCCAAAGCCCACGGTGGTCAGGGTCACAATCGCCCAATAGATGCCCTTGGGAATGCTGGTAAACCCATGTTCCGGGCCTTCGATCACGTACATCAAGGTGCCGAACACCGTGACCAGGGTGCACACGCTCACCAGGAACACCACGATCTTTTGTTTGCTGCCGCGCAGCGCCGCCATCAGGTAGTTGGCCTGCTTGAGGTACGGGCTGAGCTTGAGCACGCGGAAGATCCGCAGCATCCGAATGATGCGGATGATCAGCAGGTACTGCGCGTCGCTGTAATACAGCGCGAGAATGCCGGGCACGATGGCGAGCAAATCCACCAGCCCATAAAAACTGAAGGCGTAGCGCAACGGCTTGGGCGAGCAATACAGGCGCAAGCCGTACTCGATGGCGAAGATCACCGTGAAGCCCCACTCGATATAGGCCAGCAGATTCGAGTAGTTCTGGTGAACCTGGTCGATGCTGTCGAGCATCACGATCACAATGCTGGCGAGGATGATCAGCAACAAAATGCCGTCAAAGCGGCGCCCGGCCGCTGTATCGCTTTGGAAAACCATGACGTAGAGGCGCTGACGCCAGTCGTTGTTACTGTCCATAAAACCCGCCTAAATCGAATATCGGGCAAGCCTAGGGGGATTCGAACGGGCTGTCCACGCGGGCTTTGAACAATCGCTGGCTGGCGCGTACCAGCCAGCAGGCGAGGATAAACGGCGCGGTCAGCGCCGGCAGTTGCAGGGCGCTGAACCCCGGCGTGAGCGTGATTGCCAGGCCGATGCCGAGCAGCGGCAACCAAGGCTGGCGGCGCGTCTGGCTCAACGCCAGCGCGGCCAATGCTGGGTTATAGCTGTGCAGGCCGAGAAGGGCGCTGCTGGTTTCGCCCATCAGCAGGGCGATCAGCACGCCACTGGCGGCACCGATCAGCGCCCACAGCGCGGCACGACGGTCGGCCAGCAACAGCCCAAACGCAATCAGGGCGCCGGCCAGTGGCTGGTCCAGCAGCATGATTTGTGCGAGCCCGGTGAAGGGCGCAGTGAGCACGCCGAGGGTGTCGGGTTCGCTCAAGGTGAAGGTGCCTGCAGGCACTGTGCCCAGCAGCAACCAGGCGAGGCCGACAAAAGGCGCGGTATAGGCGGGCAAGTCATCCGCTTGCGTGGCATGTTTTAACCATTGGCGCGTGAGCATCGCACTCAAGCCGCCGCACGCCAGGATCAGCGGCGGCAATAAGGCCGACCACGCGAAGTGCTGGCTGATCAACAAGCCCAGCAGCACGCCGTTGTAGCTATAAAGGCCGGCCTGGCGCTCAGCCTTGGGGTAACCCCGGCGCTGGGCCGTGAGTAAACCCGCCACACCACCCAGCAGCGCCCCGCCGAACAAGGCCGGGGCGCCGATCAGGATGGCCAGCAGGCACAGCAGGCCACACAGTGGCTGGCGTTGCAGGAAGATCTGGCTGAAGCCGTTGAGCAAGGCTTCGGCCCAGTCGGGGCAGGGTGGGTTGTGCATTGTGGTTTAGTCAGTGAGACCGAGTTGCCCCCAATCGCAGGCAAGCCAGCTCCCACTTTTGAATGTATTGGCACATCAAAATGTGGGGGCCGGGCTTGCCCGCGATGAGGCCCCAACAGGCGCTAAATCAATGTCTCGATGCGCAGCGAATTGGTCGACCCCGGCTTGCCAAACGGCACCCCGGCGGTAATCACCAACGTATCCCCGCGCTGCGCCATCCCTTGGGCCTGGGCAATCTCCAACGCGGTGGAACACACCTCATCCACTTGGCGCAGCCGATCATTCACAACCGAATGCACGCCCCACGCCACGCTCAAGCGCCGCGCCGTGGACAGGTTCGGCGTGAGGTTGAGGATCGGCGCCACCGGCCGTTCCCGCGCGGCGCGCAGGCTGGAGCTGCCGGACTCGCTGTAGTTCACCAGCACCGCCACCGGCAGGATGCTGCTGATGCGCCGGATCGCGCAGCTGATTGCATCCGACACCGTGGCATCGGCCTTGGGCCGGCTGACGTCCAGCTGTGTCTGGTAATCCGGGCCGTTTTCCACTTGGCGGATGATCTTGCTCATCATCTGCACGGCTTCCAGTGGGTATTCGCCCGAGGCGGTTTCCGCCGACAGCATCACCGCGTCCGCGCCTTCGGCCACCGCATTGGCGACATCGGTGACTTCAGCACGGGTCGGCGCCGGCGAGAAGCGCATGGACTCAAGCATCTGCGTGGCCACCACCACTGGCTTGCCCAACTGGCGGCAGGTGCTGATGATGTCTTTCTGGATCTGCGGCACGCTTTCGGCGGGCACTTCAACGCCCAGGTCGCCTCTTGCCACCATGATTGCGTCACTCAGCTCGGCGATTTCCTGCAAACGTTGCACGGCCGATGGCTTTTCGATCTTGGCCATCAGGAACGCCTTGTCGCCGATCAACTCGCGGGCCTCGCGGATATCTTCCGGGCGCTGCACAAACGACAGCGCCACCCAGTCCACGCCCAGTTCCAGGCCGAAGCTCAGGTCGCGGCGGTCCTTGGCGGTCAGCGGGCTGAGTTCCAGCAAGGCTTGCGGGACATTCACGCCTTTGCGGTCAGACAGTTCGCCGCCATTCAGTACGGTGGTGTCGATGGCGTTGGCATGTTTGGTGATCACCCGCAGGCGCAACTTGCCGTCGTCCAACAACAGGTCCATGCCCGGCTCCAGCGCCGCGATGATTTCCGGGTGGGGCAGGTTGACCCGGCATTGGTCGCCCAGTGTCGGGTCCAAGTCCAGGCGCAGGGCCTGGCCGCGCACCAGTTGCACTTTGCCCTCGGCAAATCGCCCGACCCGCAGCTTCGGTCCTTGCAGGTCCATGAGGATGCCCAGCGGATAATTCAGCTGGCGCTCCACCTGGCGAATCCACTGGTAGCGCTGGGCGTGATCGGCGTGATCACCGTGGCTGAAATTCAGGCGGAAAATATTCACCCCGGCTTCCACCAACTCGCGAATATCGTCAATGCTGTCGGTCGCCGGGCCGAGGGTGGCGAGGATTTTGACCTTCTTGTCAGGCGTCATGTTGGGCAGTCTCAAGAATCAGGATGGCGCGGAAATCGTTGACGTTGGTGCGGGTCGGCTCGGTGACGATCAAACCGTCGAGGGCAGCGAAATAACCGTAGCCATTGTTGTTATCAAGCTCATCGCTGGCCGATAGGCCCAAGGCTTCGGCGCGGGCGTAGCTGGTTGGGGTCATGATCGCGCCGGCGTTGTCTTCCGAGCCGTCGATGCCGTCGGTGTCACCGGCCAGGGCGTAGACGCCGGGCAGGCCCTTGAGGCTGTCGGTGAGGCTCAGCAGGAATTCGGCATTGCGCCCGCCACGGCCATCGCCGCGCACGGTGACGGTGGTTTCACCGCCGGAGAGGATCACGCACGGCGCCGCCAATGGCTGGCCGTGTTGCACGATCTGGCGGGCGATACCGGCATGAACCTTGGCCACGTCCCGTGCTTCGCCTTCGAGGTCGCCGAGGATCAACGGGCTGAACCCGGCTTGGCGCACTTTCACCGCCACCGCTTCGAGGGATTGTTGTGGGCGGGCGATCAATTGGAAATGGCTGCGCGCGAGCAGCGGGTCGCCGGGTTTGACGGTTTCCGACGCCGGGTTCTGCAACCAGCTGCGCACCGAGGCGGGCGCATCGATGCCGTAGCGCTTGAGAATCGCCAGGGCTTGTTGCGAGGTGCTTGGGTCACCGACGGTGGGGCCGGACGCGATGACGGTGGCCTGGTCGCCCGGCACATCGGAGATCGCGTAGGTGTACACCGTCGCCGGCCAGGCTGCCTTGGCCAGTCGCCCGCCCTTGATCGCCGAGAGGTGCTTGCGCACGCAACTCATCTCGCCGATGGTCGCGCCGGATTTGAGCAGGGCTTTGTTGATGGCCTGTTTGTCGGCCAGGGTGATGCCTTCGGCGGGCAGCGCCAGCAAGGCAGAGCCGCCACCGGAGAGCAGGAAAATCACGCGGTCGTCTTCGGTCAGGTTGCTGATCAGTGCCAGCACGCGCTTGGCCACCGCCAAGCCCGCCGCATCGGGGACCGGGTGCGCAGCTTCGACCACTTCGATTTTTTTGCACGGAGCGCCGTGGCCGTAGCGGGTGACCACCAGGCCCGAGACGTCGCCCTGCCAGCAGTTCTCGACAACGAGGGCCATGGCCGCCGCGGCTTTGCCGGCGCCGATCACAATCACCCGGCCGCTGCGGTCGGCGGGCAGGTAAGGTTCAAGGACTTGCCGGGGGTGGGCGGCGTCGATGGCTGTGGCAAACAGCTCGCGAAGCAGGTGTTGCGGATCGACCGACATAAGCGGGCTCCCGGGGGATTTTTGTTTTTAGGTTTGAAACGTGGAACTGGGACAAAAATGTGGGCGCTGGCTTGCCTGCGATAGCGGTCTGTCAGACAACTGATCTGTCACTGAAAAACCGCCATCGCAGGCAAGCCAGCTCCCACACAGGTGTGCATTTCAAATTGAATTACTTATCGCGAATCGAAAAATTCGCCATATGCTCCAACCCCTTGATCAGCGCCGAGTGGTCCCAGTTGCCACCGCCAATCGCTGTGCAGGTGCTGAACACCTGCTGGGTGCCGGCGGTGTTCGGCAGGTTGATCCCCAGTTCCTTGGCCCCGGCCAGCGCCAGGTTCAAATCCTTCTGGTGCAGGTTGATACGGAAGCCCGGATCAAAGGTGCCCTTGATCATGCGTTCGCCATGCACTTCGAGGATCTTCGACGAAGCAAAACCACCCATCAGCGCTTCACGCACCTTGGCCGGGTCGGCGCCGTTTTTCGAGGCGAACAGCAGCGCTTCGGCCACCGCCTGAATATTCAACGCGACGATAATCTGGTTGGCCACCTTGGCGGTCTGGCCATCGCCATTGCCGCCGACCAGGGTGATGTTCTTGCCCATGCTCTGGAACAGCGCCAGGGCGCGTTCGAAGGTGTGCGGCTCGCCCCCGACCATGATGCTCAAGGTGCCGGCCTTGGCGCCGACTTCACCACCGGACACCGGGGCGTCGAGGTACTGCGCGCCGGTCTTATTGATCTTGGCGGCAAAGGCTTTGGTGGCGGTGGGCGAGATTGAACTCATGTCGATCACCACCTTGTTCGGCGACAAACCGGCCGCAACGCCATCGGCGCGGAACAGCACGTCATCGACCTGCGGGGTGTCCGGCACCATCACGATGATGAACTCGGCTTCCTGGGCCACTTGCTGCGGGTTGGCCAGGGCCACGGCGCCGGCGTCGATCAGCTCGGCCGGGGCTTTGCCGTGGTGCTCGGACAGGAACAGTTGGTGGCCGGCCTTTTGCAGGTTGGCGGCCATGGGTTGGCCCATGATGCCGGTGCCGATAAATCCGATTTTAGCCATGATCAAAATCCTCTTTTTATTAGATGGGCAGGCCTGTCTCGGGTCTGCCAAACACCGAAGATCTGCTGTGGGAGCTGGCTTGCCTGCGATAGCGCTCGATCCGTTACAGATTGATCGCCTGATACACCGCCATCGCAGGCAAGCCAGCTCCCACATTGTTCTGTGGTGTGTCTGTTAGATCGCGTTGTGGGTTTTGAGCCAGCCCAAACCCGCTTCAGTGGTGGTCAACGGCTTGTACTCACAACCAACCCAACCCGCGTAACCAATGCGGTCCAAATGCTCGAACAGGAAGCGGTAGTTGATCTCCCCGGTTCCGGGCTCGTTACGCCCCGGGTTGTCGGCCAGTTGGATGTGGTTGATCTCACCCAGGTGCGCAGCCAGGGTCCGGGCGAGGTCGCCTTCCATGATTTGCATGTGATAGATGTCGTATTGCAGGAACAGGTTGGCGCTGCCCACTTGCTCGCGAATCGCCAGGGCCTGGGCGGTGTTGTTGAGGTAAAAGCCGGGGATGTCACGGGTGTTGATCATCTCCATCACCAGCTTGATGCCCGCGGCTTGCAGCTTGTCGGCGGCGTACTTGAGGTTGGCGACAAAGGTTTTTTCCACGGTTTCGTCGTCAACGCCTTGCGGCCGGATTCCCGCCAGGCAATTGATCTGGGTATTGCCCAGCACCTGGGCGTAGGCGATGGCCAGCTTTACCCCAGCACGGAATTCCTCGACTCGGTCCGGGTGGCACGCCAGGCCGCGTTCGCCCTTGGCCCAGTCGCCGGCCGGCAGGTTGAACAGCACTTGGGTCAGGCCGTTGGCGTCCAGTTGCGCCTTGATTTGGGCGGAGCTGAATTCGTACGGGAACAGGTACTCGACACCCTGGAAGCCGGCATCGGCAGCCGCTTTGAAACGGGCGAGAAAGTCCTGTTCGGTAAACAGCATCGACAGGTTGGCGGCAAAACGCGGCATAAGGTTCTCCTTAATCGAGCAGGGAAATGGCAGTCGGCGCATCGTTGCCGACCAGGGCCAAATCTTCGAATTCGTTGACGGCGTTGATCTCGGTGCCCATGGAAATATTGGTCACGCGCTCCAGAATAATCTCAACAATCACTGGCACCTTGAACTCTTCGATCATTTCCTTGGCCTTGCGCAACGCCGGCGCAATCTGGTCCGGTTCGAATACGCGCAGGGCCTTGCAACCCAGGCCTTCGGCGACGGCGACGTGGTCGACGCCATAACCGTTGAGTTCCGGGGCGTTGAGATTGTCGAAAGACAGCTGCACGCAGTAGTCCATTTCAAACCCGCGCTGGGCCTGGCGGATCAAACCCAGGTAGGAGTTGTTCACCACCACGTGGATATACGGCAGCTTGAATTGCGCGCCCACGGCCAATTCTTCGATCATGAACTGGAAGTCATAGTCGCCCGAAAGCGCCACGACTTTGCGGCTTGGGTCAGCCTTGACCACCCCGAGCGCCGCCGGAATGGTCCATCCCAACGGGCCGGCTTGGCCGCAGTTGATCCAGTGGCGTGGCTTGTAGACGTGTAGGAACTGCGCGCCGGCAATCTGCGACAGGCCGATGGTGCTGACGTAGCAGGTGTCTTTGCCGAACACCTGGTTCATCTCTTCGTACACGCGTTGCGGCTTGACCGGCACGTTGTCGAAGTGGGTCTTGCGGTGCAAGGTGGCCTTGCGTTGCTGGCAGTCATGCAGCCAGGCGCTGCGGTCCTTGAGCTTGCCTGCGGCTTTCCACTCGCGGGCCACTTCAATGAACATCGTCAGCGCAGACCCTGCGTCGGAAACGATGCCCAGGTCCGGGGTGAACACGCGGCCAATCTGCGTGGGCTCAATGTCGACGTGAATGAATTTGCGCCCCTCGGTGTACACCTCCACCGAACCGGTGTGGCGGTTGGCCCAACGGTTGCCGATGCCCAGCACCACGTCCGATTTGAGCATCGTCGCGTTGCCATAACGGTGCGAGGTTTGCAGGCCGACCATGCCCACCATCTGCGGGTGATCGTCCGGGATCGTGCCCCAGCCCATCAGGGTCGGGATCACCGGGATGCCGGTCAATTCGGCGAACTCCACCAGCAGCTCGCTGGCGTCGGCGTTGATCACGCCGCCGCCGCTCACCAGCAAGGGGCGTTCGGCTTGGTCCAGCAGCGCCAGGGCTTTCTCGACCTGGATGCGCGTGGCCAATGGCTTGGCCAGCGGCAGCGGTTGGTAGGCGTCGATGTCGAATTCGATCTCGGCCATCTGCACGTCGAACGGCAGGTCGATCAGCACCGGGCCAGGACGGCCGGAGCGCATTTCATAGAAGGCTTTCTGGAAGGCATACGGCACTTGGCCAGGCTCCAGCACAGTGGTCGCCCACTTGGTCACCGGCTTGACGATGCTGGTGATGTCGACGGCTTGGAAGTCCTCTTTGTGCATCCGTGCACGCGGGGCTTGGCCGGTGATGCACAGAATCGGGATCGAGTCGGCCGAGGCGCTGTACAGGCCGGTGACCATGTCAGTGCCCGCCGGGCCCGAGGTGCCAATGCACACGCCGATATTGCCGGCCTTGGTGCGGGTGTAGCCCTCGGCCATGTGCGAGGCGCCTTCAACGTGGCGAGCAAGGACGTGATCGATGCCACCGACCTTCTGCAAGGCCGAATACAGCGGGTTGATGGCGGCGCCTGGGATACCGAAGGCGGTGTCCACACCTTCACGGCGCATCACCAGGACGGCGGCTTCGATTGCTCTCATTTTGCTCATGGTTTTGGTGCCTCTTGCGTTTTGTAATTGTATACAAGTTGTGTCTGGTCAAAGTGTATTCACGGCGAGCGGCGCAGGTCAATGCATTTTATAAATGCGCCTTTACGTTCGTCGGAAGCGCTTTTTTCGACGTATGGAGCGTTTGTGCGAAAATATTGTATACAAAAACAAATGTCATTGTGTTCTATTTGTTCGATTGGGCATCTGATCAAACAGACCTCCACCGCTTTCTCAATAACAAAAGAAGGACGGCACCATGAGCGCTTTAACCTTGAAACTCGCCACCCAACTGGCCAGCCAGGCCCTTCACGCAGGCCGAACCATTTCAGCCGCACCGCTGACCATTGCAGTGCTCGACAGCGGCGGGCACTTGGTCACCCTGCAACGCGAAGACGGCGCCAGCCTGCTACGCCCGCAAATCGCCATCGGCAAGGCCTGGGGCGCGATTGCCCTGGGCAAGGGCTCACGTTTGCTGGCACTGGACGCCCAGCAGCGCCCGGCGTTTATCGCGGCGTTGAACAGCCTGGGGCAGGGCAGCGTGGTGCCGGCGCCGGGCGGGGTATTGATTCGGGATCAGGCGGGTGCGGTGCTGGGGGCGATTGGGATCAGTGGGGATACGTCGGATATTGATGAACAGTGTGCGATTACGGCGATTGAGGGGGTGGGGTTGTTGGCGGATGCAGGGGTTTCTGCCTAGCCTTCGGTGACAGGTAGATTGCTATCGCGGGCAAGCCCGCTCCCACATTGGTCGGTGTGCACACCACTAACCCTGTGGGAGCGGGCTTGCCCGCGATGGCGGCGACTCGGTCTACAGTCAAAGCCAGGTCGCATCCCATAAGGGGTAGTCGCCAAACTTCTTCACCAGGCCTGCTCTCAATGGGTTGGCCACAATGTAGCGAGCTATGCCCTCCAGGCTTTCCTCACGGCGCACGGCATGATCGTGAAAGCCAGGTTGCCAAAGACGGCCTTGGCGACCGGCAACACCATTAATGATTCGAGTACTTTTGGATTTTACTTGGCGCATCAGGTCGCAAAGGGAGCCTTTCTCCAGAGAGATAAGCCAGTGGAAATGGTCAGGCATGACCACCCATGCCAAGGATGTCGCCAGGCCTTGGTTCTGGGCGATTCGAAATTGTTGTACCACCAGTCGGCCTAGCTTGAAGTCCTGGAAAATGGGCTCGCGATCAAGGGTGTTGCTGGTCAGCAAGTAGATACGGTTGGATTCGTTGTAACGACCGATGCGCAGTCGTTTTGATGCGGGGAGATCAGGCATTCCATGGCCTCTCTTCAGATGGTGTTCTGAGAGGCTAGGTGTGGAAAGCTGGGGTTGATTAGCAGGCTTTTGGCAGGATGTGTCTGGGAGGGCGCTATCGCGGGCAAGCCCGCTCCCACATTGGTTTTGCGGTGTTCATACATAGTGTGTCTGGCATAGATTCCAATGTGGGAGCTGGCTTGCCTGCGATGGCCACACCACGGTCTATCAGTCCGGCTCACACCCCTTCAACACCAACCGAATAATCGTCTGCGCCGCTGCTTCATAATCCGCCTCATCCAGCTTGGCTTTCCCGGTTACCGCCGATATCTGCCAATCAAAATCGGCATACGTCTGCGTCGCCGCCCAGATGCTGAACATCAGGTGATTGGGGTCAATGGCCGCGATCAGGCCACGGTCCACCCAGCTCTGGATGCAGTCGATGTTGTGCTTGGCCTGGGCGTTCAGCTGCTCGACCTGCTGGCTGCTCAGGTGCGGCGCGCCGTGCATGATTTCGCTGGCGAATACTTTGGAGGCAAACGGCAGGTCGCGGGAGATGCGGATTTTCGAGCGGATGTAATTGCTCAGCACCACCGCCGGCTCACCGTCGGGATTGAACGGCGTGGACGCCGCCAGGATCGGCTCGATAATACTCTCGAGCACCTCGCGATAGAGGTTGTCCTTGGACTTGAAGTAGTAGTAAACGTTGGGCTTGGGCAGCCCGGCCTTGGCGGCGATGTCGCTGGTTTTGGTCGCGGCGAAGCCCTTGTCGGCAAACTCCTCGCTCGCCGCCCGCAGGATCATTTCTTTATTGCGCTCGCGGATGGTGCTCATAGACCAGCAGTTTCCTTGCCAAGACAGGCGGTTGCGCATGGTAGCACCGGCTTGACGCAGCGCTCAAGAATGCAGGCGCAGCCTTGCACGCCGGGCGTTGCAGCTGACTTTTTCTGTGTGGATGCTGAACGTATTCATGGTAGTACCGGCACCGGCTGGGCGCGCTGCTAGAGTTCGGATCAGCGACGCGGCCAATACGGTCGCCGTTCAGTCCAGTATTGGGCGTTCGAGTGAGAAACCGTGGAGAAAAGCAGGCCACGTACGTTCGCCTGAGTCATAGGCGCGTTGTTGCTGGTCGCGCTGTCGATTGGCCTGGGCATGCACTTCTTTGGCGGCGCCCACAAAGGCAGGCCAGTACCAGCCCGGTGCTAACGTGATCAAAGTGCTCGACCGCGTGCAGCAACGGCTGCCCACGTTACGCGCGAGCCTGCCGGGCACCCAGACCATCCGCGCCTCGTTTACCGATGTGCAGTACGAGCTGGGGCTGGCGATATTGCTGGTGGTGATCGTGATCTCGCTGTCCATCGCGCTGGGTGGGTTGTTTTCGTTGCCGAACCGCATTTGGACGTTGGGCCCGGCGTTGGAGACGACTGTTGATGGCGGTGCGCGGGAGGCGGCGGCCAAGCAGGCTGAGGCGAGTTATGACCAGATCGCGGCGAATTATCGGGGCACGGTGCTGAGTGCGTTGCAGAATGTTGAGGACAATTTGTCGGCGATCAATCATCTGCAAACCCAGGCGGATGCTTTCCAGCAGGTGTACCAGCGCAATCAGCAGCTGTTTGGGAGTCAGGAGGCGCAGTTGCGTGCTCAGCAGTGGGTGTTGCTGCAAGCTGAGCAAAACTTGCGCGACACCCAAGGCAGTTGAGCCAAGGCCGTGTCGCGCTGATTCAGAGCCTGGGCGGCGGCAGGCAGGCACCCTGATTAGCTGAGACATCGTAATCCAACTGTGGGAGCTGGCTTGCCTGCGATGGCGGCCTGTCGGTTGGCCGGGTTACCCACTGATTCAAACCTGCGTGCGGCCAGCGGGGTTAACGGGGCGAATCAGATCAACAGCAATCCTCCGTGCAGTAGAGAGACCTATATTCCCTCCCGGTCGCCGCGTTATATTCGCGGCACTTTAACCGCAGGATGAACGCGTCATGGCAGGAAGCAGTTTGCTGGTACTGATCGACGACATCGCCGCCGTCCTCGACGATGTGGCGTTGATGACCAAGATGGCTGCCAAAAAGACCGCCGGGGTGCTCGGTGATGATTTGGCGCTTAACGCCCAGCAGGTCTCCGGGGTTCGTGCCGAGCGGGAAATTCCGGTGGTGTGGGCGGTGGCCAAGGGCTCGTTTCTCAACAAGTTGATCCTGGTGCCCGCGGCGCTGTTGATCAGTGCGTTTGCACCGTGGGCGGTCACGCCGTTGTTGATGTTGGGCGGCGCTTATCTGTGTTTCGAGGGCTTTGAAAAGCTCGCGCATACGTTTTTGCACAAGCGCACCGAGGAGCAGGCGCATCTGGTCGAGGCGGTGGCGGACCCGGCGACTGATCTGGTGGCGTTTGAGAAGGACAAGATCAAGGGCGCGATCCGTACCGACTTCATTCTCTCGGCGGAAATCATCGCCATCACCCTGGGCACTGTGGCCGATGCGCCGCTGATGCAGCAAGTGGTCGTGTTGTCGGGCATTGCCATTGTGATGACCATCGGCGTTTACGGCCTGGTTGCCGGTATCGTCAAGCTCGATGACCTGGGCCTGTGGCTGACGCAAAAGCCCGGCCAGGCGGCGCGTAGCATCGGTGGGGCGATTCTTCGCGCCGCGCCTTACATGATGAAAAGCCTGTCGGTGATCGGCACGGCGGCGATGTTCATGGTCGGCGGCGGGATTCTCACCCATGGCGTGCCGGTGGTGCACCACTGGATCGAGACGGTAAGCCAGAGTGTCGGCGCGATGGCGTGGTTGATGCCGACGCTGCTCAATGCGGTGGCTGGGATTATCGCCGGGGCAGTGGTGCTGGCGGTGGTTTCGCTGGTGGGCAAGCTGTGGAGTGCGGTGAAACGCTAGATTGGCATTCGCTGCGAATATAGATACGATGCTAATCATTAGCTTGCTATCTAAGTGTTCGCTGAATGAAGCTTCCCGCGTTTCAACTGCCTGACTTCTGGCAAGCCACCCTGGCGCCCTCGCGTACCGATCTGCTGTTTGCCTTGCGCAACATGATCGCTGGCGGGGTCGCGTTGTATCTGGCCTTTTGCTTTGACTTGCAGCAGCCGCAATGGGCGCTGACCACGGTGTTTATCGTCGGCCAGTCCACCAGCGGCATGGTCCTGGCCAAGGGCGCCTATCGGTTGCTGGGCACGTTTGTGGGCGCCGTGGCTTCCATCGCGATGATTGGCATGTTCGGTCAGGCGCCATTGCTGTTCCTGCTGTGCATGGCGTTGTGGTTGGCGTTTTGCACCACGGGGGCGTCGTTGCTGCGCAATCATGCCTCTTATGGCTTTGTGCTGGCGGGCTACACCACGGCCATTATTGCCTTGCCCGCGACCGCCGCGCCGCTGGGCGTGTTCGATGAGGCAGTGGCGCGCTGCCAGGAGATCAGCCTGGGGATCCTCTGCGCCACGATCGCCAGCACGATCTTATGGCCGCGCCGGGTTGAGCAGACCCTCGCGGTTCAAGGTCGTGGCGCCTGGCAGGCGGGAATGCGCGCAGCGGCCTCGGAGCTGCTGGGGGCGGATCAGCGCAAGGGCTTGCTGGAGGCACTGGGCCGCTTGGTCGCGGTGGACGCCCAGCGCGACCATGCCTGGTTTGAAGGCCCCAAGGGGCGGCGCCGCTCCCAGGCGTTGCGGGTGCTCAGTCGGGATCTGCTTGGCCTGCTGCGCGCAGCGCGAGGCGTGGCCCGTCAACGGATGATGCTGCCTGACACGACGCTCATTGCGCCTTGGGTGGATGAGGTGGCCGCGACGTTGCAGCAAGAGCGGCATGAGGCGCTGCCTGAATTGTCCCGTCGCCTCATGCTGGCGCTGGATGACCCAGATTTGAGCCCAGAGGCGCACTTTTGCCTGATGCAATTGGCCCAGGTTCTGCGGTGGGTGAAGCTGGGCGAGCTGACCCTGGCGGCCGTTGAGGCGGGCAGGGTGCCGCCCGGCGCGCCTGGGGCCATGTCCTGGCATCGGGATATCGAGCAGGGCGTGCTGGGTGGGTTACGCAGTGCATTGGCGTTTTTGGCCGTCGCGGCGTTCTGGGTGTTTACCGCCTGGCCGTCGGGGTTGGGTGCGGTGTCGATCAGCGGTGTGGTACTGAGCCTGTTTGCCGCGCGGGAAAACCCTTCGGCCGCCAGCCTGAATTTTCTCAAGGGCATCGCGCTGTCGATCCCGGTAGCCGGCGTTGTGCGTTTTGCTTTGCTGCCTGGGTTTGATGGTTTTCCGTTGCTCTGCCTGGCGTTGGGTGTGCCGCTGTTTTTCGCTTCGCTGTGCATGAGCCGGGTGAAGCTTGCGGCCACCGCTTCGGCGTTCTGCATCTTCTTCGTCAATAACATCGGGCCGAGCAACCTGATGACCTACGACATCGCCGCCTTTCTGAACAAGGCCATCGCAACCCTAGTGGGCGTCGGGATTGCGGTGGTGGTGTTTCGGTTGATCCAGCTCAACCCCGGCGAGCACCACTATCGGCGGATGTTCAAGGCTTCGTTGTTTGACCTGGCGCAGCTGACATCGCGCCCTTTGGAGCAGGCCGAGAGCTGGTTTGGCGGGCGTATGGCCGATCGCTTGATTCGCCTGTCGCGCTACAGCGAAGCCTTGCCCGCCGACCGCCGCCGCCATTGGGACAACGGCTTGTTGGGGCTGGACCTGGGCGATGAATTGCTGGAACTGCGCGCAAGCCTATCGAACAGCCAAGGCTTGCTGGCGATTGAACGCGATGGGTATTTACGGCAGTTGGCGGCGGCGCTCAAGCGAGGTGGGCCGAGCAAGCCAAATGCGTCGTTGCTGGATGCGCCCAGCGCTGCGTTACTGGAAGCGCTCGAACAGCCATTGGCGCTGGCCGAGCAGGATCGCGAGATGGCCCGGGCGGCGGTGCTGCAGTTGCGGTTTACCTGGCAGAAGTGGTGTCAGCGGGGCAGCTATTCGACCACTGGGTTCTAGGCGTGGAACGGCATAGCGAGCAACGAATAGCTGATTCATTCTCTGGTACAGATTTAAAGCTGTTTAAGCTGAACCCTACAGTTCGGATTTACAGGCATTTATAGGACGCGTCGAGCTGCTTCATGTGAAGCGGCACGATAAAAGTGGATCGTTAAGAGGTTAAGGATGAACTGGTGTTTTCAAGCGATAAAAAACTATGCCAAGTTCAGTGGGCGAGCCTGTAGACGCGAGTACTGGGCGTTTGCATTGATGGACATAATGATCGTTTGGGGGGGCTATTTTAGTGGCGTATCTGGCAAATGTTTCTTCGAGTCCGTGGTTTATCGTCCCATTTGGTTTGTACGTGTTATTGATGATTCCCCCCGCAGTGTCGGTGACATTCCGCAGGCTTCATGATGTAAACATTACGGGGGCGTATGCACTGTGGTTTTTGATACCGGTTGTTGGTTTTATAATGGTGTCCATCCAGTTGTTCACTCAAGGCGATAAGGGGGAGAACGATTACGGTGAGCCTCCTGGTAAAAATATTAGCTGAGTAAGTGAGTAAAATCAGCGCAATAAAAAAGGCCATTCAATCGAATGGCCTTTTTTGTGGGCGTTTACTCGGCGATCTGCAACTTGCGCGATTCGGTATAGATGTAGCGCACTTTTTCATACTCAAACGGCGAGTTCATCTGACCGTAGCGGAAGCTGGTCTGGTAGCGCTTGTCGACCGCGCGCAAGGCCCAGATTTCCGGGTGGTTTTCGCTGACTTTGGACACGTTGAGGAAGTTGATCTGGGTTTCGGCGCCGTAGTCGACGATCAGGCCGGCGGTGTCGCGCAGGTTCGAGGGGCCGAAGATCGGCAGCATAACGTAGGCGCCGCCGGGTACGCCGTAGAAGCCCAGGGTCTGGCCGAAGTCTTCGCTCTGGCGCGGCAGGCCCATGGCGGTGGCCGGGTCCCACAGGCCGGCGATGCCGATGGTGGTGTTGAGCAGCAGGCGCCCGGTGGTTTCCAGGGAGCGATGGCCCTTGAGTTGCAGCAGGCTGTTCATCAGGTTGGGCACGTCGCCCAGGTTGTTGAAGAAGTTGCTCACGCCGGTGCGCAGGAAGCTCGGTGTGACATAGCGGTAGCCGTCAACCACTGGCAGGAACACCCATTGGTCGAAGCGGTAGTTGAAGTGGTACACGCGGCGGTTCCACGATTCCAGCGGGTCGTACACGTTGAGCGCGGTCAGCGATGAGCGCTCGAACTCGCGCTGGTCCAGGCCCGGGTTGAACTTGAGCTTGGTCAGCAGCTCCTTGAAGCCGTCAGAGTCGACCTTGACCGGTTCGTGCGCCTTGCTGTTGTCGGCATTGGCGACGCCCGCGCACATCAGGGCGGCGAGCAGCAGAAGATATTTAGCCACGGAAGAACTCCAGCATGGCGTCGGCGTTGACGCGGTAATTGAGGTTGCCGCAGTGGCCGCCCAGCGGGTAGACGGTCAAGCGATCGCCGAAGGTTTTACGCAGGAAGCCGAGGTCGCCCGGGCCGAGGATCACGTCGTCGGCGTTGTGCATGACCGCGATTTTCGGGCTGCTGTGCAGGTAGTCCTTGAGCGCATACAGGCTCACTTGGTCAACCAGTTGCAGCAGGCTGCCGCCGTCGGAGCGCGCGCGCCACATCGGGATCACTTGTTCGGTGAGGTAGCAGTCGAAGTCGCATTGCAGCGCACGCTTGAGGAACGGCGTGAGGCTGGTGCCTTCGGTGATCGGGTATTTAGGCGGGATGATCAGGCCGCGACGGTTGATCAGGTCCGAGGTGAAGGCAATGTCGGCCGCCGAGAAGCGGAATGAGGTGCCGATCAGCATCGCCATCTGTTCGTTGGTCAGGTGCTGCTTGGAGTTCTGGAAGTCGTAGAGCAGGGCGTCATTGAGGTCGATGTAGCCCTTTTGCTGGAAGTAACGGGTCAGTTTGCTCAACACCAGCTCATAGAAGGTGGTGGTGTTGTTGATGCCCTTGACCTCGGTCTGTACCAGCTTGTCGAGGTTGGTGATCGAGGTGTAGAGGTTGACCGGCGGGTTGAGCAGCAGCACTTTCTTGAAGTTGAAGCTGCGACGGGTTTCGTCGAGCTTGCTGACAAACGCCGCATCCAGGGCACCCAGGCTGTAGCCGGTGAGGTAAAAGTCGGTCACCGGCAGCGAGGCGTTTTGCGCGCGCACGGCCTGCATGACGCGGTACATGTCTTCGGCGTCTTCCTGGGTGATACCCGGCGTGGCGAAGCGCGAGGCGGCGCTGATGAAGTCGAAGCTGGTCGGCGACGACAGCTGCACCACGTGGTAGCCGGCCTGGTAATAGAGCTTTTTCAGGTATTCGTTGATGCTGCTGTCAAACCGCGCACCGGTGCCTGCGATCAGGAAGATCAGCGGCGCGGCGCGGTCTTGCTTGGCGATGCGGTAGGTGAGTTTCTTCACCGCCCAGAAGTTGTCCGGCAGGCTGAACTCGCGCTCGGGGCGCATGTTCAGCGTGTAGTCGGACTGGTTGATCTCGTCGTCGCTCGGCAGTTTAGGCCGCAGGTCAGGCGGCGTGGTGGCGATGGTCGCTTCGAACGGGTTGGTCAAAGGGTAGCCATAGCTGGCCTGGTCGATATCGACGGCCAGTGCTGACGCACTCAAAAATAGGCTGCCCAGAAAGGCAGCGCAGCGCAAGGAACGGAGCATGACTTAATCCCTAAGAGGAAAGGTGCTGAATGAAGTTCGCAGGCTATGACCACCGCGTTGCCACCGAAGTGCCAGCGTTCGGCACGAAAAGTCGGAAAAAAACGTCGGAATCGGGGTAATAGTAGCCAGAAGATACACTTTGCCACGCGTTGATGGACACTAATTGTGTGTATGCGCCTTGCTAACGGCCGCAGGCGCATTAAGCTGAGCGCCGTTTTTGCCTATCGGAGTGCTACATGTCCCGCCGTCTGCCGTTGATTTTGCTGCTTATTGCCTTGCCGTTATGGCTGGCCGCCAGTTATGGCGCACGTTACGGTTTTATGGAGGATGGCCAGTGGGTTGGCATCTGCGCCGATGAGGCCAGCCGTTGGGAATGTCAGCTGCGTTCGAACTTGGGGCTGATGATCCACTTCAAGGTGCTGGGCTGGGCGGCGCTGGTTGCGTCGGTGCTGGCGTTCTTTGTGCCGGGCCGTTTGGGATGGGGGTTAGCGGTACTGGGGCTGGTGTTCGGGTTTCCCGCGCTGGCGTTGTACAACACTACGTTTGCGGTGTTTGCGGTGGTGATTGCGGGGCTGCGGTTGGTCAGGAAGCCTCGGGCTGCCTGATAGGGCCTCATCGCGGGCAAGCCCGCTCCCACATTTTGACGGTGTGAACACAATCAAATGTGGGAGTTGGCTTGCCGAGTCGTCGCAACGCTGCGATAGCGGTCTTAAGCCTTGCGCACCCGCAAGCAACGCCACAACGCTACAACCATCAGCACGCTGACCACCGCCCAACCCCACGCCTGCTGGTTCAGCAACCCTTCGCGATACAGTTGCGGCGCGATGCCGGCACCGATGATAAAGGCCAGCAGCGCAATCTCCCGACGCGGCCCAGTCACCGGGCGAATCAGGTAAACCAAGGCCGGCAGCACCAGTGCCGCACTTGGGAAGCTGCGATAACGCGGGTCAAACACCAGCGCCAACATCATCACCGCACCGGCGAATCCGGCGATTGCCAGCAGCCAGCCCGCGCGTCGCTCCAGCCAGTTGAAGGCCTGCTCGCGCCAACCTTCGCGGGCGCTCAGTGTCAGCGCGGCATGGGCCAACACCAGCAGGTTCAACACCACCAGCAAGCCTGCCCACACCCATTCATCGTTGAAGCGCGCGGTCACGCGGGTCAGTTCGGCCCAGGTGCCGATGGAGCAGGCTGCCACGGCGCCGAGCAATGGCAGCATGAGTGCGGCGCGAGTACTGCGAACGCGCCCGCCGAGTGCCAGGGTGCCCAGCAGGATAGTCCCGCCCACGCCCAGCCATAGCGGCCAGTACGGCACATTGGTCACCGGCCCGGCAAGGATGCCCTTGTCCTGGCGATCGGCATCAAACAGCCCCCAATAACCGCCGACGGCGCCTTCACTGGCGCGTTTCCACGGTTGGTCAAAGGCTTCGATCAGGTTGTAGCGCCAGCCATTGGCCTCGGCCATCGCCACAAAGCCGCGCATGAACTTGGCCTCGTTGACCCGGCTAGGCACCGCGGTTTCACGCTGGCGGCCTTCACTGGGCCAGCCGGTCTCGCCGATCAGCACGTCTTTGGGCGCGAACTTGTGGCCGAAGGTCTGGCGTACATCACCTACGTGTTTGAGCGCCTGGTCGATCCCCGATGGGTCATCTTCCCAGTACGGCAGCAGGTGAATGGTCAGGAAGTCTACCGCCGGGGCGATTTGCGGGTGTTGCAGCCAGAACTCCCACACGTCGGCATAGGTGACTGGCTGCTTTATCTGGCTTTTGACTTTATGGATCAGCGTCACCAACTGCTTGGCGGTGACTTCCTTGCGCAGCAGGGCTTCGTTGCCGACGATGACCGAGGTGATCACATCGGGGTTGGCGTTGGCCGCCGCGATCAACTCGTCGACTTCTGTTTCGGTGGCCACCGGGTCACTGCTGACCCAGGCGCCGGCCATCACCTTCAGCCCGTGCTTGCGCGCCATGCCCGGCAGGGCTTCCAAGCCGGTCATGGAGTAGGTGCGGATGCACTCGAAGCGGGTGGCCAGCAGCGCCAGGTCGGCGTCCATGCGCTCGGGGCGCAGCGTGAACGGCTGATCGAACGGCGATTGGTCTTTGTCGAACGGCGTGTAGGAGGCACATTGCATTTTGTGGCTGGCGCTGGCCACGTCCGGCAACACCACTGGCCGGCCGAGGCCGTACCAATAGCCGACAAGGGCGAGCACGCCGAGGATTAAGGCGAAGAAATAGGGCAGGGCAGGGAAGCGGGCAGTCGCGGGCATGGTCGGCTTATCTGGAGGAGCAAAGGCGCGCATCTTACCCGGAATTAGCCCGTCCCAGTGGGGCTGCATAATTTAGACATGCAAAGTTCGGGCGGGATTTTGTTGCGATGTCCTACAAATCGTCCTGCTGGCGATGTGATGTCGTTTCCTGCTTACCTGAGGTCGCAGTCAGAGCAGGTCCAAGGCCCCGTCAGGTTGATGATCGAAGCGTCAGCACTCCACTGATGTCGCCGCCGTCGGATCGATGCGCGTGAAGGGGGCGCGGTGCACCACATAACAACAGGTTGACGTCGCTCGGCATCCGCCGGGCGCAGCACTTTCGGGGAAGTACTATGAAGATGCGACGACTCTTGGGCGCAGCTGCCACTCTGGTAGTTGCGATGGGCTCCACACTGGCCAGCGCCGACAGCAAAACCCTGAGCATCGGCTATGTAGACGGCTGGTCCGACAGCGTTGCCACCACTCACGTGGCGGCAGAAGTGATCAAGGAAAAGCTCGGCTATGACGTGAAACTGCAAGCCGTCGCCACCGGGATCATGTGGCAGGGCGTGGCCACCGGCAAGCTCGACGCCATGCTCTCTGCCTGGCTGCCCGTGACCCACGGTGAGTACTGGGCCAAGAACAAGGACAAGGTGGTCGACTACGGCCCCAACTTCAAGGATGCAAAAATTGGCCTGATCGTGCCGGAGTACGTCAAGGCCAAGTCCATCGAAGACCTCAAGACCGACACCACCTTTAAGAACAAGATCGTCGGCATTGACGCAGGCTCAGGCGTGATGCTCAAGACCGACGAAGCCATCAAGGCCTATGGCCTGGACTACAAGCTGCAAGCCAGCTCGGGCGCCGCGATGATCGCCGAGCTGACCCGTGCCGAAGACAAGCAGGATTCCATTGCGGTGACCGGTTGGGTGCCGCATTGGATGTTCGCCAAGTGGAAACTGCGTTTCCTGGACGATCCAAAAGGGATTTATGGTGCTGCTGAAACCGTCAACAGCATCGGCAGCAAGGGCCTGGAGAAGAAAGCGCCGGAAGTTGCCGCTTTCCTGAAGAAATTCCAGTGGGCCTCCAAGGATGAAATCGGCGAAGTCATGCTCGCGATTCAAGAGGGCGCCAAGCCTGAAGCAGCGGCCAAGGACTGGGTTGCCAAGCACCCTGAGCGTGTGGCTGAGTGGATCGGTAAATAACACCCGAAGCGTCTAAATAGCACCTTGCAAGCCCGCCTGGCGTTCTCGTCCGGCGGGTTTTGTCGTTTCTGGGGTAAAGGCTGTCACTTTAATCAGTTCAAAGTTGGCGCGAACCCTAATGTCGTTCTAATACTAAGGTCGTCTGGAACCTGTTCTGCAGCCGCATACAGTGGATACGTTCCAATAATAAAAAAGCTGTGCTGCGAGGATAAAAACAATGAACGACAGCATTTACCTCTCGATTCAAAACAGCCCGCGTTTCAAGGAGCTGGTGAGAAAAAGGGAAAGGTTCGCCTGGATTCTCTCGGCGATCATGCTAGGGCTGTACTCCGGATTCATCCTGTTGATCGCCTACGGGCCACACATTCTGGGGGCCAAACTCAGCCCCGGCTCATCCATCACCTGGGGCATCCCCATCGGGGTCGGGCTGATTATCTCGGCCTTTGTCCTCACCGCTATCTATGTGCGACGCGCCAACGGCGAATTCGACGACCTGAACAATGCGATTCTCAAGGAGGCTGCGCAATGATCCGTCGTCTATTGGCTGTATCCGGCGTTTCGCTGTTTGCTCCAGCTGTTTGGGCGGCGGATGCATTGACCGGTGAAGTGCACAAACAACCGCTGAATATTGCAGCGATCCTGATGTTCGTGGCGTTTGTCGGTGCGACGTTGTGCATCACCTACTGGGCGTCCAAGCGCAACAAGTCGGCGGCCGACTACTATGCAGCCGGCGGCAAGATCACCGGTTTCCAGAACGGCCTGGCGATTGCGGGCGACTATATGTCGGCGGCGTCCTTTCTAGGCATTTCCGCGCTGGTGTTCACCTCCGGTTACGATGGCCTGATCTACTCGATCGGCTTCCTGGTGGGCTGGCCGATCATTCTGTTCCTGATCGCCGAGCGCCTGCGTAACCTGGGCAAGTACACCTTTGCTGACGTAGCGTCCTATCGCTTGGGGCAAACCCAGATCCGCAGCCTGTCGGCCTGTGGCTCGCTGGTGGTGGTGGCGTTCTACTTGATCGCGCAGATGGTCGGCGCGGGCAAGCTGATCCAGCTGCTGTTCGGCCTCGATTACCATGTGGCGGTGATCCTGGTGGGCATCCTGATGTGCATGTATGTGTTGTTCGGCGGCATGCTGGCAACCACCTGGGTGCAGATCATCAAGGCGGTGCTGTTGCTGTCCGGTGCCTCGTTCATGGCGCTGATGGTGATGAAGCACGTCAACTTCGACTTCAACATGCTGTTCTCTGAGGCGATCAAGGTTCACCCTAAAGGTGAAGCGATCATGAGCCCGGGCGGCCTGGTGAAAGATCCGATCTCGGCATTCTCCTTAGGCCTGGCGCTGATGTTCGGTACCGCGGGCCTGCCACACATCCTGATGCGCTTCTTCACCGTCAGCGACGCCAAGGAAGCGCGTAAGAGCGTGCTGTATGCCACTGGCTTCATCGGCTACTTCTACATCCTGACCTTTATCATCGGCTTCGGCGCGATCCTGCTGGTCAGCACCAACCCGGCGTTCAAGGATGCTGCAGGCGCCTTGCTCGGCGGTAACAACATGGCGGCGGTGCACCTGGCCAATGCGGTGGGTGGCAGTATCTTCCTGGGCTTCATCTCGGCCGTGGCGTTTGCCACCATCCTCGCGGTGGTTGCCGGTTTGACCCTGGCCGGTGCTTCGGCGGTGTCCCACGACCTGTATGCCAGCGTGATCAAGAAAGGCAAGGCCAACGAGAAGGATGAGATTCGCGTGTCGAAGATCACCACCATCGCCCTGGCGGTGCTGGCAATCGGCCTGGGTATCCTGTTCGAAAGCCAGAACATTGCGTTTATGGTCGGCCTGGCGTTCTCCATTGCCGCCAGCTGTAACTTCCCGGTGCTGCTGCTTTCGATGTACTGGAAAAACCTCACCACCCGTGGCGCCATGATTGGCGGCTGGCTGGGCTTGATCAGTGCCGTCGGCCTGATGATCCTCGGCCCGACCATCTGGGTGTCGATCCTGCACCACGAAAAAGCCATCTTCCCGTACGAATACCCAGCGCTGTTCTCGATGATCATTGCGTTCGTCGGTATCTGGTTCTTCTCCATCACCGACAAGTCGGCGGCGGCAGAGAAAGAACGTGCGCTGTATTTCCCGCAGTTTGTGCGTTCGCAGACTGGCCTGGGGGCGAGTGGGGCGGTTAACCACTAAGGGTTGTCGCTGGATAAAGAAATGCCCCGGTCGAAAGGCCGGGGCATTTTTTTGCCTGTGGTTATGGGGTTGCTGGGCCATTGCTATCGCAGGCAAGCCAGCTCCCACATTCGGCCGAGTACACCCCTTGGAATGCAGTCAAAAGTGGGAGCTGGCTTGCCTGCGAGGGCGACTGCACAGGCGACACAAACAAAAACGGCCTCCACTAGGGAGGCCGTTTTCAGTGCAACTAAGCGGTTGATGGCTTACTTGCGATCTTCCAGCTTGGTGATGTCACGCGACTCGTAGCCGGTGTACAGCTGGCGCGGGCGGCCAATCTTGTACGGGCTGGAGAGCATTTCTTTCCAGTGGGAGATCCAGCCCACGGTCCGCGCCAGGGCGAAGATCACGGTGAACATGCTGGTTGGAATGCCGATCGCCTTGAGGATGATCCCCGAGTAGAAGTCGACGTTCGGGTACAGCGAGCGTTCGATGAAGTACGGGTCGGTCAGGGCGATCTCTTCCAGGCGCATGGCCAGTTCGAGTTGCGGATCGTTGTTGATGCCCAGTTCTTTCAGTACTTCGTCGCAGGTCTGCTTCATGACGGTAGCGCGTGGGTCGCGGTTTTTGTAAACCCGGTGACCGAAGCCCATCAACTTAAACGGATCGTTCTTGTCCTTGGCCTTGGCGATGAACGTGTCGATGTTCGAGACATCGCCGATTTCATCGAGCATGGTCAATACGGCTTCGTTCGCACCGCCGTGGGCAGGGCCCCACAGTGCGGCGATACCGGCGGCGATACAGGCGAACGGGTTGGCGCCCGAAGAGCCTGCCAGACGTACGGTAGAGGTGGAGGCGTTTTGCTCGTGGTCGGCGTGGAGGATGAAGATCCGGTCCATTGCCTTGGCCAGCACCGGGCTGATCGGTTTGATCTCGCACGGGGTGTTGAACATCATGTGCAGGAAGTTTTCCGCGTACGTCAGGTCGTTGCGCGGGTACATCATGGGTTGGCCCATGGAGTACTTGTAAACCATTGCGGCCAGGGTCGGCATCTTGGCAACCAGGCGGATCGCGGAAATTTCGCGATGCTGCGGGTTATTGATGTCCAGGGAGTCGTGATAGAAGGCCGACAGGGCGCCGACCACGCCGCACATGACGGCCATCGGGTGGGCGTCGCGACGGAAGCCGTTGAAGAAGGTCTTCAACTGCTCGTGAACCATGGTGTGGTTCTTTACAGTGCTGACGAACTGGGCTTTTTGCGCAGGCGTTGGCAATTCGCCATTTAGCAGCAGGTAGCAGGTTTCCAGGTAGTCCGACTTCTCAGCCAGTTGCTCGATCGGGTAGCCCCGGTGCAGCAGAATGCCATTGTCGCCGTCGATATAGGTGATCTTCGACTCGCAAGAGGCGGTCGACATGAAGCCTGGGTCGAAAGTGAAACGGCCCGTGGCCGTCAGGCCCCGTACGTCGATAACATCGGGACCAACGGTGCCGGTTAAAATGGGCAGCTCGACGGGGGCTGCGCCCTCGATGATCAACTGCGCTTTTTTGTCAGCCATGTGGCCTCCTATTTATGCTTCAAATCATCAGACAGACCCCCCACGCAGGGCCCGCACCACTATAGTGAGATAAATTCAGATGTCAATTTGCCTAAAGTCTTGCTCCAGAAGGCTTTAACCGTACTTTTTCGTCGAAATTGACTGCCATTTACGCCTTTTATACCGCCAGCGCAATCAGCTATTAGGGTGAGGTGTGCGCGTTGTCATTAGTAGCCTAACTGTCTATACTCGGCCACCGACCGCCAAGGGCTTTTGGGCTTGCTTTCATTGGGGGTCGCACTCCCTGGGTGGTGCTTACCTGACCAGTGCACTCCCCGACAACTTTGCCCTGATTGTTAGGGGCTCTTAAGTGTGAAAAAAGCCGTGAATAGCCAACGACCTGTAAACCTAGACCTAAGGACCATCAAACTCCCCATCACCGGCGTTACGTCGTTCCTGCACCGTGTTTCCGGCATCATCCTGTTCCTGGGCTTGGGCATCATGCTTTATGCATTGAGCAAATCCCTGGGTTCCGAGGAAGGTTACGCCGAGGTGAAGGCATGCTTGACCAGCCCGCTGGCCAAGTTCGTAGCATGGGGCCTCCTGTCCGCTCTGCTTTATCATCTGGTAGCCGGCGTGCGCCACTTGATCATGGATATGGGCATCGGTGAGACGCTGGAAGGCGGCCGCCTGGGCTCGAAAATCATCATCGCCATTTCCGTGGTGCTGATCGTTCTGGCAGGAGTTTGGATATGGTAACCAGCGTTACGAACCTTTCGCGTTCGGGCCTCTATGACTGGATGGCGCAGCGTGTGTCTGCGGTTGTTCTCGCGGCTTATTTCATTTTCCTGATCGGATACCTCGTCGCAAACCCGGGCATTGGCTATGAACAATGGCACGGCCTGTTTTCCCACAATGCGATGCGAATCTTCAGTCTGCTGGCACTTGTAGCCCTGGGCGCACACGCCTGGGTCGGCATGTGGACCATCGCGACCGACTACCTGACGCCGATGGCGCTGGGCAAGTCCGCGACTGCAGTCCGTTTCCTCTTCCAGGCAGTATGCGGCGTCGCGATGTTCGCTTACTTCGTCTGGGGTGTGCAGATTCTTTGGGGTATCTGAGTCATGGCTAACATTCCAACTATTTCCTTCGACGCCATCATTATTGGTGGCGGCGGTGCTGGCATGCGCGCTGCGCTGCAGCTGGCCCAGGGCGGTCACAAGACTGCCGTGATCACCAAGGTGTTCCCAACGCGTTCCCACACCGTATCGGCCCAGGGTGGCATCACCTGCGCCATCGCGTCCGCTGACCCGAACGATGACTGGCGCTGGCACATGTACGATACCGTCAAAGGTTCCGACTACATCGGTGACCAGGACGCTATCGAATACATGTGTCAAGAAGGCCCGGCCGCTGTGTTCGAGCTGGACCACATGGGTCTGCCGTTCTCGCGTACCGAGCAAGGTCGTATCTACCAGCGTCCATTCGGCGGCCAGTCGAAGGATTACGGTAAGGGCGGCCAGGCTGCGCGTACTTGCGCTGCGTCCGACCGTACCGGTCACGCGCTGCTGCACACGCTTTATCAGGGCAACCTGAAAGCCGGCACCACGTTCCTGAACGAGTACTACGCGGTTGACCTGGTCAAGAACGCACAAGGCGAGTTCGTCGGTGTGATCGCGATCTGCATCGAAACCGGTGAAACCACCTACATCCGCGCCAAGGCTACTGTTCTGGCGACCGGCGGTGCAGGTCGTATCTACGCATCGACCACCAATGCCCTGATCAACACCGGTGACGGCGTCGGCATGGCCCTGCGTGCAGGCGTTCCGGTACAAGACATCGAAATGTGGCAGTTCCACCCGACCGGTATCGCCGGTGCCGGTGTACTGGTTACAGAAGGTTGCCGTGGTGAAGGTGGTTACCTGATCAACAAGCACGGCGAGCGTTTCATGGAGCGTTATGCTCCGAACGCGAAAGACCTTGCCGGTCGTGACGTTGTGGCCCGTTCGATGGTTAAAGAAATCATCGCCGGCAACGGCTGTGGCCCGAACGGCGACCACGTACTGCTGAAGCTCGATCACCTGGGCGAAGAAGTCCTGCACAGCCGCCTGCCAGGTATCTGTGAGCTGTCCAAGACCTTTGCACACGTTGACCCGGTGGTTGCTCCGGTTCCGGTTGTTCCAACTTGCCACTATATGATGGGCGGCGTGCCGACCAACATTCATGGCCAGGCGATCACCCAGAACGCCGAAGGCGTGGACGAGATCATTCATGGTCTGTTCGCGGTAGGCGAAGTGGCCTGCGTATCGGTTCACGGCGCCAACCGCCTGGGCGGTAACTCGCTGCTCGACCTGGTGGTATTCGGCCGCGCGGCCGGCCTGCACCTCGAGAAGGCACTGACCGACGGCATCGAATACGATGACGCTACCGACGCCAATATCGAAGCTGCCCTGGCGCGTCTGAACGCTCTGAACGAGCGCACTGATGGCGAAGACGTAGCAACCCTGCGTCGCGAGCTGCAAAACTGCATGCAGAACTACTTCGGTGTATTCCGTACCGGCGAATACATGCAGAAGGGTATTGCCCAGTTGGCTGACCTGCGTACGCGCATCGCCAACGTCAAGATCAACGATAAGAGCCAGGCGTTCAACACCGCTCGTATCGAAGCCCTTGAGCTGCAAAACCTGTTGGAAGTGGCTGAAGCGACTGCGATCGCCGCCGAGGTTCGTAAAGAATCCCGTGGTGCTCACGCTCGTGAAGACTTTGAAGATCGCGACGACGAAAACTGGTTGTGCCACACCCTGTACTTCCCGGGTGACAAGCGCGTAACCAAGCGTGCCGTGAACTTCTCGCCGAAGACAGTTCCGACCTTTGAACCGAAGATTCGGACTTACTAAGGGTGGCTGCCATGTTGAAAGTCAGTGTTTACCGCTACAACCCTGATCAGGACGCTGCGCCGTTCATGCAGGAATTTCAGGTCGATACCGGTGGTAAAGACCTGATGGTGCTGGATGTATTGGCACTGATCAAAGAGCAGGACGAAGGTTTTTCTTATCGTCGCTCTTGCCGTGAAGGTGTGTGCGGTTCCGACGGCATGAACATCAACGGCAAAAACGGCCTGGCGTGCATCACGCCGCTGTCCGCCGTGGTTAAAGGCAACAAGCTGATCGTTCGTCCTCTGCCAGGTTTGCCGGTTATCCGTGACCTGGTCGTCGATATGAGCATCTTCTACAAGCAATACGAGAAAGTTAAGCCGTTCCTGCAGAACGACACGCCGGCTCCGGCCATCGAGCGTCTGCAGTCCCCTGAAGAGCGTGAAAAGCTCGACGGTCTGTACGAGTGCATCCTGTGCGCTTGCTGCTCGACTTCGTGCCCGTCCTTCTGGTGGAACCCGGACAAGTTCCTGGGTCCAGCTGCCCTGCTGCAAGCGTACCGCTTCCTGGCAGACAGCCGTGACACCAAGACGTCCGAGCGCCTGGCTTCACTGGATGACCCGTTCAGCGTATTCCGCTGCCGTGGGATCATGAACTGCGTCAACGTATGTCCCAAAGGCCTGAACCCGACTAAGGCCATTGGTCACATCCGTAACATGCTGCTGCAAAGCGGCGTGTAAGCGACGTTGTAGCAAAGCAGGACCGTTGTGCCCGTAAATGCTACGGCGCAGGCTTCAACCGGCGCCGTAGTTTTAACTTGAGCAGCGACTTACAAAGCCGCGGCTCTTATTTTGAAGAAATGAGACAAGCAGGGGCATTCGGGTTGGTACCCGAACTATCAGCGTGATCCTAAGTGGCTTGTTTTGGTCGCTGCACTTGGCCTTTTGCAAGCAAACTCGGTGTTTTCGCCGGTGGTGTCCCCAAATCGAGGGTGACCAAGCATGCAAGAAAGCGTGATGCAGCGCATGTGGAACAGCGGCTATCTTTCAGGTGGTAACGCTGCCTATGTGGAAGAGCTTTATGAGCTCTACCTGCACGACCCTAACGCTGTGCCAGAAGAATGGCGCACCAAATTTCAGACGTTGTCTTCAGACGGCAACGCTGCCACCGATGTATCGCACGCAACAATTCGCGATCAGTTTGTGCTGCTGGCAAAGAACCAGCGCCGCGCTCAGCCGGTTTCCGCCGGGAGCGTGAGCAGTGAGCACGAGAAGAAGCAAGTTGAAGTATTGCGACTGATCCAGGCCTACCGTATGCGTGGCCACCAGGCGGCCCAGCTTGACCCGCTGGGGCTCTGGCAGCGTCCTGCACCTGCAGACCTGTCGATCAATCATTACGGCTTGACCAATGCCGATCTTGATACGACCTTCCGTGCCGGCGACCTGTTCATCGGCAAAGAGGAAGCGAGCCTACGCGAAATTCACGAAGCGTTGCAGCAGACATATTGCCGCACCATCGGCGCTGAATTCACGCACATCACCGATTCCGAGCAGCGCCACTGGTTCCAGCATCGTCTGGAAGGTGTGCGTGGCCGTCCGGTATTGTCCGACGATGTGCGCAGCCACCTGCTGGAGCGCGTGACCGCAGCCGAAGGCCTCGAGAAATACCTGGGTACCAAATACCCGGGCACCAAGCGTTTCGGCCTGGAAGGCGGCGAAAGCCTGATTCCAATGCTCGACGAGCTGATCCAGCGTTCCGGTTCCTACGGCACCAAGGAAATCGTGATCGGCATGGCTCACCGTGGTCGCCTGAACGTGTTGGTCAACACCTTCGGCAAGAACCCGCGCGAGCTGTTCGACGAGTTCGAAGGCAAGAAGAAAGTCGAGCTGGGTTCCGGTGACGTTAAATACCACCAGGGCTTCTCGTCCAACGTGATGACCACCGGCGGTGAAGTTCACCTGGCCATGGCCTTTAACCCATCCCACCTGGAAATCGTTTCTCCAGTGGTCGAGGGTTCGGTGCGTGCTCGCCAGGATCGCCGTAACGATTCCACCGGTGAAAAAGTCCTGCCGATTTCCATCCACGGTGACGCGGCATTCGCCGGTCAGGGTGTGGTCCTGGAAACGTTCCAGATGTCGCAGACTCGCGGCTTCAAGACCGGCGGTACGGTTCACATCGTCATCAACAACCAGGTGGGTTTCACCATCAGCAACCCGCTGGACGCACGCTCTACCGAGTACGCGACCGACGTTGCCAAGATGATCCAGGCGCCGATCCTCCATGTGAATGGTGATGATCCGGAAGCCGTGTTGTTCGTGACCCAGCTCGCCATCGACTACCGCATGCAGTTCAAGCGTGACGTGGTCATCGACCTGGTTTGCTACCGCCGTCGCGGTCACAACGAAGCGGATGAGCCGAGCGGCACCCAGCCGTTGATGTACCAGCAGATCACCAAGCAGCGCACCACTCGTGAGCTGTACGCCGAAAGCCTGACCAAGGCCGGCGTGGTTGACGATGCGCGTGTTCAGGCGAAAGTCGATGAGTACCGCAACGCGCTGGACAACGGTCTGCATGTTGTAAAAAGCCTGGTTAAAGAGCCGAACAAAGAGCTGTTCGTGGACTGGCGCCCGTACCTGGGCCACGCCTGGACGGCGCGTCACGACACCTCGTTCGACCTCAAGACCCTGCAGGAACTGTCCGCCAAGCTGCTGGAAATTCCAGAAGGCTTCGTGGTGCAGCGCCAGGTTTCGAAGATCTACGAAGACCGTCAGAAGATGCAAGCCGGCGGCCTGCCGATCAACTGGGGTTACGCCGAAACCATGGCGTACGCGACCCTGGCGTTCGAAGGTCACCCGATCCGCATGACCGGCCAGGACATCGGCCGTGGTACGTTCTCGCACCGTCACGCGGTATTGCACAACCAGAAAGACGCGGGCACCTACATCCCGTTGCAGAACCTGTATGAAGGCCAGCCACGTTTCGATCTGTACGATTCGTTCCTGTCCGAAGAAGCCGTATTGGCGTTCGAATACGGTTACTCGACCACCACGCCTCAGGCGCTGGTGATCTGGGAAGCCCAGTTCGGCGACTTCGCCAACGGTGCCCAGGTGGTTATCGACCAGTTCATCACCAGCGGCGAGCATAAGTGGGGCCGTTTGTGCGGTCTGACCATGCTGCTGCCACACGGTTATGAAGGTCAGGGTCCGGAGCACTCCTCGGCCCGTCTGGAGCGTTACCTGCAGTTGTGCGCTGAGCACAACATCCAGGTGTGCGTGCCGACTACCCCGGCCCAGATCTACCACCTGTTGCGTCGTCAGGTGATCCGCCCGCTGCGCAAGCCGCTGGTAGTGCTGACTCCGAAATCGTTGTTGCGTCACAAATTGGCCATCTCGACCCTGGAAGATCTGGCCGACGGTTCGTTCCAGACCGTTATTTCAGAAATCGACACCCTGGACGCGGCCAAGGTCACTCGCCTGATCCTGTGCAGCGGCAAGGTTTACTACGATTTGCTGGAAAAACGCCGTGCCGAAGGCCGCGAAGACATCGCCATCGTGCGGATCGAGCAGCTTTACCCGTTCCCGGAAGACGACCTGATGGAGGCCATCGCGCCTTACACCAACCTCACCAACGCGGTGTGGTGCCAGGAAGAACCGATGAACCAGGGCGCGTGGTACAGCAGCCAGCATCATTTGCGTCGCAGCGTCGGTAACCACAAGACAGGCCTTGGCCTTGAGTACGCCGGTCGTGATGCTTCTGCTGCACCTGCGTGTGGTTATGCGTCGATGCACGCCGAGCAGCAGGAAAAACTGCTGCAAGATGCTTTCACTGTTTAACGCCTTCGCGCTGACTGAAACCGAATTTTAAGGACCCACAGATAATGGCTATCGAAATCAAAGCCCCGTCATTCCCGGAATCGGTTGCCGATGGCACCGTTGCCACCTGGCACAAGAAACCAGGCGAGGCCGTCAAGCGTGACGACCTGATCGTCGACATCGAAACCGACAAAGTCGTGCTCGAAGTGTTGGCTGAAGCTGACGGCGTACTGGGCGCAATCGTTGCCGAAGAAGGCGCTACCGTTCTGTCGAACCAGGTTCTGGGCTCGATCGAAGAGGGCAGCGCTGCCGCTGCTCCTGCTGCCGCCGCTGCTGCACCGGCCGCGGCTTCTGCTCCAGCTGCCGCTCCGGCTGCTGGTGGCGAAGACCCAATCGCCGCACCGGCTGCTCGTCAACTGGCTGAAGAAAACGGCATCAACCTGGCGTCCATCAAGGGCACCGGCAAAGACGGCCGTGTGACCAAGGAAGACGTGGTTGCCGCGGTTGAAGCCAAGAAAAACGCTCCAGCTGCCGCACCTGCCAAGGCTGCTGCCCCGGCTGCCGCTGCGCCTGTGTTCGCCGCTGGCGACCGCACCGAGAAGCGCGTACCGATGACTCGGGTACGTGCCACCGTGGCCAAGCGCCTGGTTGAAGCACAGTCGAACATGGCGATGCTGACCACCTTCAACGAAGTCGACATGACCGAAGTCATGGCCCTGCGTTCGAAGTACAAAGACCTGTTCGAGAAGTCCCACAACGGCGTGCGCCTGGGCTTCATGTCGTTCTTCGTGAAAGCGGCCACCGAAGCGCTGAAGCGCTTCCCGGCAGTCAACGCTTCCATCGACGGCAGCGACATCGTTTACCACGGCTATGCAGACGTCGGCGTTGCCGTGTCCAGCGACCGTGGCCTGGTGGTTCCGGTTCTGCGTAACGCCGAGCTGATGAGCCTGGCTGAAATCGAAGGCGGCATCGCTGGCTTCGGTAAAAAAGCCCGTGACGGCAAGCTGACCATCGACGAGATGACCGGCGGTACCTTCACCATCACCAACGGTGGTACCTTCGGTTCGATGATGTCGACCCCGATCGTCAACCCGCCGCAAGCTGCGATCCTGGGCATGCACAACATCATCCAGCGTCCAATGGCCATCAACGGCCAAGTCGTGATCCGCCCAATGATGTACTTGGCACTGTCTTACGATCACCGCCTGATCGATGGTAAAGAAGCCGTGACTTTCCTGGTGACCATCAAGAACCTGCTGGAAGACCCGGCTCGTCTGCTGCTGGATATCTGATAGAAGCAGCTGCAGGCCTCAAGTGACAGGCTGCCGGATAAGGCAGCTGGGCTTGGGGCTTGCGGCTTGAAAGCTTGCTGCTAAATAGAGGAACTATTTTCATGTCGCAGAAATTTGACGTTGTAGTGATTGGTGCTGGTCCTGGCGGCTACGTTGCCGCGATCAAGGCCGCACAACTGGGCCTCTCGACTGCTTGCATCGAAAAATACACCGACAAGGAAGGCAAACTGGCGCTGGGCGGTACTTGCCTGAACGTCGGTTGCATTCCTTCCAAGGCGCTGCTGGACAGCTCCTGGAAATTCCACGAAGCCCAAAGCGGTTTCGCGATCCACGGCATCAACCATGCTGGCGTGACCATGGACGTGCCAGCAATGGTCGGCCGTAAAGCCAACATCGTTAAAGGCCTGACTTCCGGCGTTGCCACCTTGTTCAAGGCCAACGGCGTTACTTCTCTGCAAGGTCACGGCAAGCTGCTGGCCGGCAAGAAAATTGAAATCACCAAGCCTGACGGTTCGGTAGAAGTCATCGAAGCCGAGAACGTGATCCTGGCGCCAGGCTCGCGCCCAATCGACATTCCGCCTGCTCCAGTTGACCAGAACGTGATCGTTGATTCGACCGGCGCCCTGGAATTCCAATCCGTTCCTAAGCGTCTGGGCGTGATCGGCGCTGGCGTAATCGGTCTGGAACTGGGTTCGGTATGGGCCCGCCTGGGTTCCGAAGTGACCGTTCTGGAAGCCCTGGACACGTTCCTGCTGGCTGCCGACACCGCGGTGTCCAAAGAAGCGTTGAAAACCCTGACCAAACAAGGTCTGGACATCAAGCTGGGCGCCCGTGTTACCGGTTCCAAGGTCAACGGCGAAGAAGTCGTGGTGACCTACACCAATAAAGAAGGCGAGCAGACCATCACCTTCGACAAGCTGATCGTAGCCGTGGGTCGCCGTCCAGTGACCACCGACCTGCTGGCTTCCGACAGTGGCGTGAACATCGACGAGCGTGGTTTCATCCACGTTGACGATCACTGCGCTACCACCGTTCCAGGCGTGTACGCCATCGGCGACGTGGTTCGCGGCATGATGCTGGCGCACAAAGCTTCCGAAGAAGGCATCATGGTTGTCGAGCGCATCAAGGGTCACAAAACCCAGATGAACTACGACCTGATCCCGTCTGTTATCTACACACACCCGGAAATTGCATGGGTCGGTAAGAACGAACAGCAGTTGAAAGCTGAAGGCGTTGAAGTTAACGTCGGCACCTTCCCGTTTGCTGCTTCTGGCCGTGCCATGGCAGCCAACGACACCGGTGGTTTCGTCAAAGTCATCGCTGATGCCAAGACTGACCGCGTATTGGGCGTCCACGTGATTGGTCCAAGCGCCGCAGAATTGGTTCAGCAAGGCGCGATCGGCATGGAATTCGGCACCAGTGCCGAAGACCTGGGCATGATGGTCTTCTCCCATCCGACTCTGTCCGAAGCGTTGCATGAAGCAGCGTTGGCAGTGAATGGCGGCGCCATCCACATCGCCAACAAGAAGAAGCGCTAAGCGAGATAATAAGAAACCACGGCGGTTGCCCGTCGTGAGCCTTGCGCGCAAGACTCACCGCGGAATGTCCGCTGGACGCAGTCTTGCGCAGCTTTACGGGCGTTAAGCCCTGGAAGTTGTGCAAGCAGCAGTCACAGGTGGCGCGGCACTCATAATGAGCGCAGCGCCGAATGCGCAGTACCTAACGAAGACGGTAAAAAGCATGAATCTTCACGAGTATCAGGGTAAGCAGCTGTTCGCTGAATACGGCCTGCCAGTATCCAAGGGTTACGCAGTAGACACCCCGGAAGCAGCAGCAGAAGCTTGCGACAAAATCGGTGGTACCGAGTGGGTTGTCAAAGCCCAGGTCCACGCTGGTGGTCGCGGTAAAGCGGGCGGCGTTAAGCTGGTTCGCAGCAAAGAAGACGCCAAGGCCTTCGCACAGCAGTGGCTGGGCAAGCGTCTGGTGACTTACCAGACTGATGCCAATGGCCAACCAGTCACCAAGATCCTGGTTGAATCGTGCACTGATATCGCTAAAGAGCTGTACCTGGGCGCTGTCGTTGACCGTTCGAGCCGTCGCATCGTGTTCATGGCTTCCACCGAAGGTGGCGTGGACATCGAGAAGATCGCTCACGAAACCCCAGAAAAAATTCTGAAAGCCACCATCGATCCACTGGTTGGCGCTCAGCCATTCCAGGGTCGCGAGCTGGCTTTCCAGCTGGGCCTGGAAGGCAAGCAAGTTACCCAGTTCGCCAAGATCTTCGTAGGTCTGGCCAAACTGTTCAAGGATCACGATCTGGCCCTGCTGGAAGTGAACCCGCTGGTGATCAAGGCTGACGGCGATCTGCATTGCCTCGATGCCAAGATCAACATCGACGCCAACGCCATGTACCGTCAGCCTAAGCTGAAGACTTTCCACGATCCGTCGCAAGACGATCCGCGCGAAGCGCACGCTGCCAAGTTCGAGCTGAACTACGTAGCCCTGGAAGGTAACATCGGTTGCATGGTCAACGGTGCTGGCCTGGCCATGGGTACCATGGACATCGTCAACCTGCATGGCGGCAAACCAGCCAACTTCCTCGACGTGGGCGGTGGTGCTACCAAAGAACGCGTAACCGAAGCCTTCAAAATCATCCTGTCCGACTCCAACGTCGCTGCAGTATTGGTTAACATCTTCGGCGGCATCGTTCGTTGCGACATGATTGCCGAAGGCATCATCGGTGCAGTGAAAGAAGTCGGCGTTAAAATCCCGGTTGTTGTTCGCCTTGAAGGTAACAACGCTGAACTGGGCGCTAAAGTACTGGCAGAAAGCGGTTTGAACATCATCGCGGCTACCAGCCTGACCGACGCTGCTCAACAAGTTGTCAAAGCTGCGGAGGGCAAATAATGAGCGTCCTGATCAATAAAGACACCAAAGTTATCTGCCAGGGTATTACCGGTTCGCAAGGTAGTTTCCACACCCAGCAAGCCATCGAATACGGCACCAAGATGGTGGGTGGCGTTACTCCGGGCAAAGGCGGCACCGAGCACCTGGGCCTGCCAGTGTTCAACACCGTGAAAGAAGCAGTAGAAACCACTGGCGCCACTGCCAGCGTGATCTACGTTCCAGCTCCTTTCTGCAAGGACTCCATCCTGGAAGCAGCATTCGGCGGCATCAAGCTGATCGTTTGCATCACCGAAGGCATTCCTACCCTGGACATGCTGGACGCTAAAGTTAAGTGCGACGAGCTGGGTGTTACCCTGATCGGCCCTAACTGCCCAGGCGTGATCACCCCAGGCGAATGCAAGATCGGCATCATGCCAGGTCACATTCACTTGCCAGGTAAAGTCGGTATCGTTTCGCGTTCCGGCACCCTGACTTACGAAGCTGTTAAGCAAACTACTGACGCCGGTTTCGGTCAGTCGACTTGCGTCGGCATCGGCGGTGACCCGATCCCAGGCTCCAACTTCATCGACATCCTGAAGCTGTTCCAGGAAGACCCGAAGACCGAAGCGATCGTAATGATCGGTGAGATCGGCGGTTCGGCTGAAGAAGAAGCGGCTGCCTACATCAAGGCCCACGTGACCAAGCCAGTTGTTTCCTACATCGCTGGTGTGACTGCCCCTGCGGGCAAGCGCATGGGCCATGCTGGCGCAATCATCTCTGGCGGCAAAGGCACTGCAGACGAGAAGTTTGCTGCCCTTGAAGACGCAGGCGTTAAAACCGTGCGTTCGCTGGCAGACATCGGCAAGGCTTTGTCCGAGCTGACCGGTTGGGCTGTCAAGTAAGCCTCGCGCTTAGCTGACGCTTTACCAAGCAAAGGCCACCTTCGGGTGGCCTTTGTGCATTCTGGGTATTCTCATCAGATTGGATGCCCCGTCCACCTGTGGGAGTTGGCTTACCTGCGATAGCATCGACGCGGTTTGCCTGATGGGCCGAGTCGCCCGCATCGCAGGCAAGCCAGCTCCCACATGGGTCTGTATTGCCAAATTTAAGTATGAAAATGCGACATTTGGATGTCGCTTATCGGACAGTTCGCCCCGCAACAGTGCGTTTGTCGCCCAAATTCGTTAGGCTAGCCGCCTCTTTATGCGCCCGCATCTCAAAAGGAAGCCGCGCGCTAGACCGGTCGGTCCCCATAAGGACCGGCAGCAGTTCCCTCATCCATAGGGAATCCCTCTCTAAATTCCGATTCAGTAGTGTGGTATTTCCTCAAATGAAAGTGTTGAAGAGCCAGGATGTCCTGGCGTTAGGCTTTATGACTTTTGCCCTGTTCGTGGGCGCCGGCAACATCATTTTTCCGCCTATCGTTGGTTTGCAGTCCGGGCCTCATGTCTGGATGGCGGCGCTGGGCTTCCTGATCACCGCGGTCGGTCTGCCGGTGGTCACTGTGATCGCCCTGGCCAAGGTCGGCGGCGGTATGGACGCGCTGAGCAGCCCGATCGGCAAGATCGCCGGCGGCCTGCTCGCGGCGGCGGCGTACTTGGCGGTAGGGCCGCTATTCGCCACCCCGCGTACCGCGACCGTTTCGTTTGAAGTGGGCCTGGCGCCGCTGACCGGCGAAAGCCCGCTGGCGCTGTTCCTCTACAGCTCGGTGTATTTTCTGGTGGTGTTCTTTGTTTCTCTGTACCCGGGCCGCCTGCTGGACACTGTCGGTCGCTTCCTGGCACCGCTGAAAATCATCGCCCTGGCGATCCTCGGCATCGCCGCGTTTGCCCTGCCGGCCGGTGACATCGGCGTTGCCACGCCGGAATACGTCGCCGCACCGTTTTCCCAAGGCTTTATCAATGGCTACCTGACCATGGATACCCTGGGCGCGCTGGTGTTCGGTATCGTCATCGTCAATGCTATCCGTTCCCGTGGTGTTGAATCGCCACAGCTGATCACCCGTTACGCGATCATTGCTGGGCTGATTGCCGGCGTGGGCCTGGCGCTGGTCTACATCAGCCTGTTCCGCCTGGGTTCTGGCAGCCATGCCGTGGCCGCCGGTGCCGGTAACGGCGCCGCCGTGCTGCACGCTTACGTGCAACACACCTTCGGCTCCCTGGGCAGCGGCTTCCTCGCCGTGCTGATCTCCCTGGCGTGCCTGGTAACCGCCGTGGGCCTGACCTGCGCCTGTGCCGAGTACTTCAGCAAAATCCTGCCGCTGTCCTACAAGACACTGGTCGTAATCCTGGCGCTGTTCTCGTTGTTCGTGTCCAACCTGGGCCTGACCAAGCTGATTGCCTTCTCGATCCCGGTGCTCACGGCGATCTACCCGCCGTGCATCGTGTTGGTGGCCCTGAGCTTCTGCAAAGACTTCTGGCTGGAGCAGGGCCGTATCGTTGGTCCGGTGATGCTGGTGTCGTTCATCTTTGGCTGCATCGATGCACTCAAGGGCGCGGGCCTGGCGGATTGGATGCCGACCCAACTGGCGCACCTGCCGCTGAGCGAGCAAGGCCTGGCGTGGCTGGTACCGTCGGTGATGACGTTGGCCGTTGCCGTGTTGGTTGACCGTATGCTCGGCAAGCGTAGCGAAGCCATCGCTTAACGTAGCTTCTGGGCTGTACCGAAATGCCCCGTATCAATCGATACGGGGCATTTTTTTATGCGTGTATGACTACAACCCTCTAAAGTTGGAGTTCGGTCAATGTGGGGTCAGGCTTGCCTGCGATAGCGGCGGACCAGACGGCGCGGTAGTGACTGCACAGACGCCGTCGCAGGCAAGCCAGCCCCCACATGTTGAGCCACGTTCGTCCCCATCCACTGTGTCTAAGGACCCGCATGTCGTTCGTCGAAACCAATCAGATCCACCTGCTTGCCGCGCTGTGGTTCGTCCTGTGCTGGGGCGGTTACACCCGTTACGCCACCTGGAAAGCCCGTGACACCGCGTGCCTGGCCAGCGTGCTGCACCTGTATCGTGAAGACTGGATGCGCCGCATGCTGCTGCGCGATAACCGTATTGCCGACGCCAGCGTGGTCGGCAACCTGGAGCGCAACGCCTCGTTTTTCGCCTCCAGCACGCTGATCATCCTCGCCGGTATTCTCACCGTACTGGGCGCTTCCGAGCGGGCGGTGTCGTTGCTGGCGGACATACCCATGGTGCAGCAAGCCTCTCAGGGCATGTCGGAAATCAAACTGCTGTGCCTGGCGCTGGTGTTCGTCTACGCCTTCTTCACGTTCAGCTGGTGCATGCGCCAATACAACTTTGCGGCGGTGCTGGTGGGGTCGGCGCCGATGATCGGTGAGCGCCATGTGTCGGAGCAGGAGCGCAAGGCATTTGCCCTGCGGGCGGCGCGGGTGATTTCCATGGCGGCCAACCAATTCAACTTTGGGCTGCGTGCTTATTACTTCGGCATGACCATGCTGGCTTGGTTTGTCAGCCCGTGGTTGTTCATGTTGATGAGCAGCGGCGTCGTGGTGGTGCTGTATCGCCGAGAATTTCATTCCGACGTATTGCAAGTGATGGTATATACCCCGACCGACATGCCGGTATCGGAAGTGGCTAAAGAAACGGTGTCTTCACTCGGGCCGCAAGGTTAGTCCAACTTTTTTGCCACGGATAAAACAGCAGACAAAGAAAAGCCCGCTATATAAGCGGGCTTTTTTGCAGCAGTAGCCAGGCGATTATTGCTTGGCAGGTTCTGCTGGTGTGGCAGGTGCTGCTTCTTTCGCGGCGGCAGCGTTCGATTCAGCCTGAGCTTTGGCAGCATCGGCGTTTTCTTTCGCAGCGTCGTTCACTTTATCCTGAGCTTTGGCCATGTCTTTCTGAGCTTGCTCAGAATGCGAAGCTGCATCTTGGGCTTTGTCTTCGGATTTTTTATCGCAGGCAGCGAGGCCGAGGGCAGCGGCGAGCATCATGGAAATAGCTAAAGTCTTGCGCATTGGGTGTTTCTCCTTATTGAAGATATCTACTGGCCTTTCGAGCTTGGGCAGCCAGCATTAGTTCCTTTTGTTTCAAAGATATATAAAACACGGCCCTCAAGGAACTTTCACCCGTCATCCCATACTCCACCCGTCAACACTAATAAGAGTCTGTACACATGACCGAAAATCCCTTGCAGGAGCGCGCCACGCGCTTTGTTTCGGCTCTGCGCCATTGTCAGGTGCTGGGCATTACCGTTCATGCCGCAGGCTTGGAGGGCATCACGCTGCTGCTGCCTTACGCGCCCTCTATCGTCGGCGACCCGCAAACCGGCGTGATTCACGGTGGCGCGCTGACCTCTTTGATGGACACCGCCTGCGGCATGGCCACGTTGTGCGTATTGCCCGAGTTCGAGGTATGCCCGACCCTGGACCTGCGTATCGACTACATGCATCCCGCCGAGCCGCACAAACCGGTGTATGGCTTTGCGCAGTGCTACCGGGTCACCACCGACGTGATTTTCACCCGTGGTTTCGCCTATCAGGATGACCCGCAACAGCCCATTGCCCATGTGGTAGGCACGTTCATGCGCATGGGCAAGCGCCTTAAGGGCGCACAAGGATTGGGCAGCACGATCAAGGGAGAGCAGGCATGACACATCGATTCAAAACCCGTCTCGAACAAGCCCATGAGCGCGGTGACTACGAGGCTCTGCTCAACCTTGTGCCCTACGCCAAGCTGATCGGCATCGAATGCACGCGTTTGGGCGATGAATTGCTGTTCCGCCTGCCGGCCAACAAGGACAACATTGGTAACCCGATATTGCCGGCGCTGCACGGAGGGGTGATTGCCGGCTTCATGGAGCTGTCGGCGGCGTTACATTTGCTGGTATTTACCGGTGCGCCGGGCCTGCCGAAAATCATCGACTTTTCCCTGGATTACCTGCGCGCCGGGCAGTTCCGCGACACTTACGCCAAATGCCAGGTGTGGCGCCAAGGCCGCCGGGTTGCCAATGTGGCGATCACCGCCTGGCAAAGCACCCCGGCCGAACCGATTGCCACCGCCCGTGCACATTTCAAAATTGAGGAATCGGCGCGCCCTTGAAATCCTGGTCTTAGCCCCCAACTTTGATGACAACCCGCCGCCAACCCTCAAGGGCGCGGCCACTGCCATCCAATTGGAGTTTGATGACCATGAGTGTGGAAACTCAAAAGGAAACCCTGGGCTTCCAGACCGAGGTGAAGCAACTGCTGCACCTCATGATCCATTCGCTGTATTCCAACAAGGAAATCTTCCTTCGCGAATTGATCTCGAACGCCTCTGACGCTGTCGATAAATTACGTTTCGAAGCCCTCTCCAAGCCTGAGTTGCTGGAAGGTGGCGCCGAGCTGAAAATCCGTGTGAGCTTCGATAAAGACGCCAAAACCGTCACCCTCGAAGATAACGGCATCGGCATGAGCCGTGAAGACGCGATCACCCACCTGGGTACCATCGCCAAATCCGGCACCGCCGATTTCATGAAGAACCTGTCGGGCGACCAGAAGAAAGATTCGCACCTGATCGGTCAATTCGGTGTGGGCTTCTACTCGGCCTTCATCGTCGCCGACAAGGTAGAAGTATTCAGCCGTCGCGCCGGCCTCGACGCCAGCGAAGGCGTGCACTGGTCGTCCAAAGGTGAAGGCGAGTTCGAAATCGCCACCATCGATAAGGCTGACCGTGGCACCCGCATCGTGCTGCACCTCAAATCCGCTGAAGATGAATTCGCCGATGGCTGGCGTCTGCGCAACATCATCAAGAAGTACTCCGACCACATTGCACTGCCGATCGAGCTGCCGAAAGAACAAGCAGCCCCTGAAGGCGAAGAGCAGCCTGCCCTGGAATGGGAAGTGGTCAACCGCGCCAGCGCCCTGTGGACGCGCCCTCGCACCGAGGTGAAGGATGAGGAATACCAGGAGTTCTACAAGCACATCGCTCACGATTACGAAAACCCGCTGAGCTGGAGCCACAACAAGGTCGAAGGCAAGCTGGAATACAGCTCGCTGCTCTACGTACCGGCGCGTGCTCCGTTCGACCTGTACCAGCGTGAAGCGCCTAAAGGCCTGAAGCTGTACGTGCAGCGTGTGTTCGTGATGGATCAGGCGGAGTCCTTCCTGCCGCTGTACCTGCGCTTCATCAAAGGCGTGGTCGACTCCAACGACTTGTCGCTGAACGTGTCGCGGGAAATCCTGCAGAAAGACCCGATCATCGACTCCATGAAGTCGGCGCTGACCAAGCGCGTGCTCGACATGCTGGAAAAACTGGCGAAGAACGAGCCTGAGCAATACAAGGGTTTCTGGAAAAACTTCGGTCAGGTCATGAAAGAAGGCCCGGCGGAAGACTTTGCCAACAAGGAAAAAATCGCCGGCTTGCTGCGGTTTGCCTCGACTCAAGGCAGCGATGCGGAGCAAATCGTCTCCCTGGCCGAGTACCTGGCCCGCGCTAAGGAAGGTCAGGACAAGATCTACTACCTGACCGGCGAGAAATACGAAGCCGTCAAAGACAGCCCGCACCTGGAAGTCTTCCGCAAGAAAGGCATCGAAGTGCTGCTGCTGACCGACCGTATCGATGAGTGGCTGATGAGCTACCTCAGCGAGTTCGACGGCAAGACCTTCGTCGACGTGGCCCGTGGTGACCTGGACCTGGGTAACCTGGACTCCGAAGAAGAGAAGAAAGAAGCCGAAGAAGTCGCCAAGGCCAAAGAAGGTCTGGTTGAGCGGATCAAGACAGCCTTGGGCGATGCGGTCAGCGAAGTGCGGGTTTCGCACCGTCTGACCGACTCCCCTGCGATTCTGGCCATCGGCGAGCAGGACCTGGGCATGCAGATGCGTCAGATCCTCGAAGCCAGCGGTCAGAAGGTTCCGGATTCCAAGCCGATCTTCGAATTCAACCCGGCTCACCCGCTGATCGAGAAACTTGACGGCGAGCAAAGCGAAGAGCGTTTTGGCGACCTGTCGCACATCCTCTTCGATCAGGCGGCCCTGGCCGCTGGGGACAGCCTGAAAGACCCGGCCGCTTACGTGCGCCGACTGAACAAGCTGTTGGTTGAACTGTCGGTTTAACACCGTTGTAGAAAAACCCGCTTCGGCGGGTTTTTTTTGTTTAACGCATCCCAACTGGAGTAAATGATGAGCCAAGTCACAGTACGTTCCGTGGTCTATCAGATTGATGGCCAGTCTTATGAAAGTCGCCTGGCCTTCGATGCCAGCCACAAAGGCCCGCTGCCGGGCCTGCTGATGGCGCCGAACTGGATGGGTGTGAGTGCGGGTGCCGAAGACATCGCCAAAAGCGTTGCCGCCAAGGGCTACGTGGTGCTGATCGCCGACCTGTACGGGCAAACCGTACGCCCCTCAAATGGCGATGAAGCGGGCGCGGCGATGATGCCGTTGAAGAATGACAACCCGGTACTGATCAAGCGTATGCAGGCAGCGTTTGAGCAACTGCAAAGCCAAACCGAAGCGGCCGTTGAGGCCTCCAAGCTGGCGACCTTCGGCTTCTGCTTTGGCGGTTTCTGCTCGCTGGAGCTTGCGCGTACCGGCGCGCCCTTGAAGGCTGCCGTATCGTTCCACGGCACTATCGACACGCAGAACCCGGTTGGCGCGAAGAACGTCAAGGGCTCGGTGTTGGTGCTGCACGGCGCGTCCGACCCATTGGTGCCCAAAGAACAGCTGCCGGCGTTTGAAGATGAAATGAACGCAGCCGGTGTGGATTGGCAGTTGCTGAGCTACGGCGGTGCGGTGCATTCCTTCACCGACCCGCACGCCAATGTGCCGGGCAAGATGATGTACGACGCGAAGACCGCTGCGCGGGCGTTCCAGTCGATGCATAACTTGCTGGATGAAGTGTTCAAGGGCTGACCATGTGATCGTTCCCACGCTCCGCGTGGGAATGCCTGGCTAGACGCTCTGCGTCTGCTCTTTGTGACGCGGAGCGTCACGGGCTGCGTTCCCACGCAGAGCGTGGGAACGATCATCCAAAGCTATTTCACAGGCAACTCAATCCTTTCAGTTTCGCCCGGCACCGTCGGCCAATCCCCAGCCGCCCAACGCTGCCGCGCTTGTTCGATCATGGCCGGGTCGCTCGCCACGAAGTTCCAATTGATCCGCCGTGGCCCATCCAGCGGCGCGCCGCCAAACACCACCAGATGGCAATCGCTTTCAGCAAACAGCGTCATTTCCTGCCCCGCAGGCAATACCGCCAGGCTATGCACCTCCAACGCCTCGCCATCCAACTGCGCTTCACCCTCCAGCACATACACCGCGCGTTCCTCGTGCTCATCCGGGATCAGCAGGGTCGTGGCCGTCTGCATCCGCACTTCGGCATACAGTGTTGGCGACAGCACTGGCACCGGCGATTTGAGGCAGAAACCAGAGCCTGCGATCAGGCGGATCTGCACGCCCAAATTGTCGCTGACCGGCAAACTCGCTGCCGAGTGATGGCTGTAATGCCCTGGCCCGGTCTCGTGATCCTTAGGCGAGGCCAGCCATACTTGCAGGCCATGCAGGCTGAAACCTGCGGCCTTGAGCGCCTCGGGCGTTCGTTCGACGTGGGCGATGGCACTGCCGGCGGTCATCCAGCTGACGTCACCGGCGTGCACCACCTGGTCCGAGCCGAGGCTGTCCTTGTGTTGCAGTGCGCCCTCAAACAGATAGGTCAGCGTGGACAGCCCGATATGCGGATGCTGGCGGATGTTCATGCCGGTGCCGGCTGTATAGCGGGTGAGCAACAGATGGTCGAAAAACACAAAAGGCCCGACGCTGCGGCATTCGCGCGAGGGCAGCGGGCGCAGGATCGGCTGGCCTTCAACCTCTTCGGCGCGTGGGCGAATCACGGTGAGGGTGGTCATGGTGCGTCCCTGTCTGAGCGGGTTAGATGGCAGTGAGCATAACCCGCTCGACAGGGCGTTGGCGCTATTGGCTGAAGGCGCCTTCCGATAATTTCGTCTCGATAGTGACCTCAGCCGTGGTCATCAGCTTGTGCACCGGGCAGCGATCTGCCACGCGGTGCAGCTCGTCGCGCTGCTCGTCAGTGAGCACGCCTTTGAGGGTCAGCTTGACGCTGAGCTTGTACTTGCCTTTTTGCTCCTCGGTACTGTCGTGGGTGACTTCCACGGTCACGCCGGTCAGCGGGATGCTTTTTTTCTGGGCGTAGAGCTTGACGGTCAAGGCTTTGCACGATGCCAGGGCGGCATCGAAATAGTCGTGCGGGGAGGGCGCCGAGTCGTCGCCGCCCAGGCTCTTGGGCAGGTCAGTGAACAGTTCGTGGTTGTTGATATTCACGCTGTGGCGAAAGTTATCGTGGTTCAGGGTGTTGACGGTAACAGGCATGGTGAACCTCACAGGTTGGCGGGATGAAGGTCATGCAGTTATAGAGCATGCTGGCACTTAGGTGTTCCGCGTTTTTTTGGCTGATGAACCCCGGCACATGCCGCAAGGTCTACCCGTATTAGCCTATATCGAGGTTTACCGTGCCCTGGAATCGCCTGAGTCTGGCCCTGTTACTCGCCGCCAGTAGCCTTGCTGCGCAAGCCCGCGACTATGCCTACAGCGACGCGCACCTGCATTACGTGGATTTCTTTCAGGAAACGGCGGGCATGGATAAGTTGCTCAAGGCCATGGCCGACGCTCGCATCGAACACATGATGATTTCCGGCATTCCCGTGGCCAAAAAATGGCACGAAGACGAACCCAAGCGCCCGCGTTACTACGCCGGTGACGATGCTGACGCCTATTGGTACAGCGCCACCGATGTGATCGTCGCGGCTGCGCTGAATAAGCTCACACCTGAGCAGCGTCAGCATTTCCATCCGTTTCTGTCCGGTTTCAACCCTAACGACAAGAACTCTGCCGCGCATATCCAGCGCATGCTCGATCTCAATCCTGGGTTGTGGCAGGGCATCGGCGAAGTGTTCACGCGCCATGACGACCTCACGGCCTTGACCGCCGGCGACACCCCACGTGCCAACAACGAAGCCATGAAGCGCATCTATCACCTTGCCGCCGAAAACGACCTGCCGGTGCTGCTGCATTCCAATATCACCTCCAAACGCGAGCGCAACCCGCTGTACCTGCCGGAGGTGGAAGAATCGCTGCGCAACCACCCGCACACCCGCTTTATCTGGGCCCACGCCGGTACCAGCAAGGAGATCCACCGCCATCAGGTGCAGATGGACTTTCTACTGCCGACCTTGAGCCGCCTGTTGGAGGCGTATCCCAACCTGTACATCGACCTGTCCTGGAGCATGCTCACGCCGTACTTGCTCGATGACGCGGGTAAGCCAAGGCCTGAGTGGTTAAAGCTGGTAGAGCGTTTCCCGGAGCGCTTTATGGTGGGTTCGGACGTTGTAGGGCGCTTCAACAAGCTCGGTAAGGAAATGCATCGCTTTGATCCGTTTCTCGATGCACTGCCCGAAGCGATAGCCCGCAAGGTGGCACGCGATAACTTCCTGGCGACTCTGCCGAAATCCACTCGCGATGAGCAGGCACATTGATATCGCCTTTTCGTCTTACGCAAATGTGAGCAGGGGCCGATACCTTTCAGGATGCCCCGCTGCAGGTGGATGCAGCGCATTTGGAAGGAATCCCGGCAATGAGTAGTATCCGCAGTCTGAATATCGCCCCCCGTGCCGGCTTGGGCTTTGGCGTGCTGGCGTTGATGGTGTTCGCCTTGGGCGGCTTCGCCCTGTTGCAAATGGCTAATATGCGCCATCAGTCGGATCAGGTAGAAAATAACTGGCTGCCCAGCGTGATGGCGGTGGGGGAGATGAACCAGGACCTGCTGCGGATTCGCGCGCTGACCCTGCGTTTGCTGGTCAACCGTGACTCGCAGGCGCTCGCGCAGAACGAGCAGAAACTCACCGACCTCAAGAATGGCCTGCATCACGCGAAGACGCTCTATGAAGGGCTGATCGTGCTGCCCGAAGAGCGCACGCTGTTTGATCGCTTCAAGGCCGAAGAGCAGCAATACCTGCAGCGTCAGGACCTGGTCATGGGGTTCTCCAAGGCTAATCAGTTGGAGGATGCAATCAAGATCGTCAACGGCGAGATGAATCAACTCGCCGATGCGATGTCCAGGACGCTGCATGACCTGGTCGCCTTGAACAAGGCCAGTGCCAATCAGGCCGCCAGCCTGGCGCAAAGTGTGTTTACTCAGTCGCGTACGTGGGTGATCGTCATGATCGTACTGACTGCGTTGATCACCGTCGGGTTGGCGGTGTGGCTGACCCGCAGCATCGTACTGCCGCTGGCGCAGTCGCTGAAAGTTGCCCAGGGCGTGGCCGGTGGCGACCTGACCGGTGAGATCAGTGTGACCGGCAACGATGAGCCGGCGCGTTTGCAACAGGCGCTCAAAGGCATGCAGGAGAACCTGCGTGACACCATCCGGCGCATTGCCGAATCCTCGAACCAATTGGCCTCGGCGTCCGAAGAACTCAGTTGCGTGACTGAGGACGCTACCCGTGGCCTGCACCAGCAGAATCAGGAAATCGAGCAGGCGGCCACGGCGGTTAACCAGATGACGGCGGCGGTGGAAGAGGTGGCGAGTAATGCGGTGGCAACGTCACAGGCGTCCCGCGAATCTGACCGCATTGCCCAGCGTGGGCGTGAGCAAGTGCACCAGACGGTGGCGTCGATTGAGGCGTTGGCCACGGATGTGACGGCCAATGCGACCCAGGTCGAGGCGCTGGCGCAGAAGGTGTATGGCATCAGCAAAGTGCTGGATGTGATTCGCTCGATAGCCGAGCAGACTAACCTGCTGGCGCTGAATGCGGCGATTGAAGCGGCACGCGCTGGGGATGCCGGACGTGGGTTTGCGGTGGTGGCGGATGAAGTGCGGGCCTTGGCCCATCGCACGCAGCAGTCGACCCAGGAAATCGAGCAGATGATCAGCGGGATTCAGCAGGGCACCGATCAAGCCGTCAGTTCGATGCAGCAGAGCAATACGCGGGCGCGTTCCACGCTGGATATCGCCAAGTCGGCGGGCACGGCGCTGGAGGAGATTGCCTCGGCGTTTGCGCTGATCAACGAGCGCAACCTGGTGATTGCCAGTGCGTCGGAACAGCAGGCGGCGGTGGCGCGGGAGGTGGATCGCAATTTGATGAATATTCGCGATTTGGCGCACCAGTCCTCGACCGGGGCGAACCAGACCAGTGCGGCGAGCCAGGAATTGTCGCGGTTGGCGGTGGACCTGAATACCATGGTGGCGCGGTTTTCGGTGTAGGGCGTGCAAGCGAGTTGACGCCATCGCAGGCAAGCCAGCTCCCACAGTTTGATTTGTGAACACCGTCAAATGTGGGAGCTGGCTTGCCTGCGATCAGGGCGACTCGGTGTCAAATCCGCCCCCCCATAAAAAAGCCCCGAACCAGTCGGGGCTTTTTCATGTGATCAACTTGCGGGGCTTACTTGCCCTGCCAGCGTTTCAGCACCAAGGTAGCGTTAGTGCCACCGAAGCCGAAGCTGTTGCTCATCACGGTGTCGATTTTGACGTTTTCAACGGTCTTGGTCAGGATCGGCATATCGGCAACGACCGGGTCGATCTCTTCGATATTGGCCGAACCGGCCATGAAGTTGCCTTCCATCATCAGCAGGCAGTAGATCGCTTCGTGAACGCCGGCGGCGCCCAGGGAGTGACCGGACAGGCTCTTGGTGGAGCTGATGGCCGGGGCTTTGTCGCCGAATACCGCACGCACACCTTCCATTTCCTTGGCGTCGCCGACCGGAGTCGAGGTGCCGTGGGTGTTCAGGTAGTCGATTGGGGTATCCACGGTGGACATCGCCATCTGCATGCAACGGATGGCGCCTTCGCCGCTTGGCGCAACCATGTCGTAGCCGTCGGAAGTCGCGCCGTAACCGACGATTTCCGCGTAGATCTTCGCACCACGGGCCAGAGCGTGTTCCAGCTCCTCGACCACCACCATGCCGCCACCGCCGGCGATGACGAAACCGTCACGCTTGGCGTCGTAGGCGCGGGAGGCCTTCTCCGGGGTTTCGTTGTACTGGGTGGACAGCGCGCCCATGGCGTCGAACAGGAACGATTGGCTCCAATGCTCTTCTTCACCGCCGCCGGCAAACACGATGTCCTGCTTACCCAACTGGATCTGCTCAACGGCAGTACCGATGCAGTGAGCACTGGTGGCGCACGCCGAGGAGATCGAGTAGTTCACGCCCTTGATCTGGAACGGCGTGGCCAGGCAGGCCGAAACGGTGCTGCCCATGGTCCGTGTGACACGGTACGGGCCAACGCGCTTCACGCCTTTTTCGCGCAGGATGTCCAGCGCTTCCATCTGGTTGAGGGTCGATGCGCCGCCGGAGCCGGCGATCAGGCCGGTGCGTACGTTCGAAACCTGGTCTTCGCTCAGGCCGGAGTCGGCGATGGCGTCTTTCATGGCCAGGTAGGCGTAGGCGGCAGCGTGGCCGACGAAGCGATAGATCTTGCGATCGATCAGTTCTTCGAGGGGCAGGTCGATGGAGCCGGAAACCTGGCTACGCAGACCCATTTCGGCATATTCCGGGTTGAAGCGGATGCCAGGGCGACTTGCACGCAGGTTAGCGGTGACGGTCTCTTTGTCATTGCCCAGGCAAGAAACAATGCCCAGACCAGTGATAACGACGCGGCGCATGCGGATAACCCTTAAAAGTTGTCAGTGGAAGTGAATACGCCGACCCGAAGGCCTTCGGCAGTATAGATCTCGCGACCGTCGACAGTCACCGAACCGTCGGCGATAGCGAGGTTCAGCTTGCCCTTGAGGACGCGCTTGATTTGAATGTTGTAAGTGACTTTCTTGGCGGTTGGCAAGACCTGGCCAAAGAACTTCACTTCGCCTGAACCCAGGGCGCGACCGCGGCCTGGCAGACCTTGCCAGCCCAGGTAGAAGCCAACCAGTTGCCACATGGCGTCAAGGCCCAGGCAGCCCGGCATGACAGGGTCGCCTTCGAAATGGCAGGCGAAGAACCACAGGTCAGGGGTGATATCCAGCTCGGCGACCAATTCACCTTTGCCGTACTTGCCACCTTCTTCGCTGATATGGGTGATGCGATCCACCATCAGCATGTTAGGGGCGGGCAGTTGCGCGTTACCTGGGCCGAACAGCTCACCGCGACTGCAGCGCAGCAGGTCTTCCCGAGTAAAGGCGTTTTGTTTGGTCATGCGAGCTCCTCAATAATCCCATGCGGCAGGGTAGGGCAAATCTTCCCGAACCGAATGAAGCGTTCATGCCTCATGTCGGCAGCCTACACATAGACTATTGCGTTGTAGTGAAAGTCACAGCGATAAGGTACTGAATGTACACTTGTTCACTGAAATTTTAAACCGGGCCTGTTTATGGGCCCGTTCGGGTGCCTAAGACTGCCGCACTTTCGTCTTTCACGCCAGTCGCAGTTGGTTGATGGCCCAGCGCTATTGCACCCAGCGTTGCAGGATTTGCTGCAAATCCGTGCGTTTGAACGGCTTGGCCAGGTAATCGTTCATTCCGGCTGCCATGCAGGCTTCGCGATCGCCCTGCAACGCATTGGCGGTCAAGGCAATAATAGGCAGATCGGCGCAGCCGGGCAGTTGGCGAATTTGCCTTGTGGCCTCGTAGCCGTCGATTAACGGCAGGCGGCAATCCATCAGGATCGCGGTAAAAATCAGGCTCTCGGCACTGCGGATGGCCTCGGCGCCGTCGGTGGCCAGGCTCACTTCAAAGCCCAGGCTGCGCAACATGGCTTCGACCACGGTGCGGTTGACCGGGTTGTCTTCTACCTGCAGCACGTGGCGGCCATCGCCGGCGCTGCTCTTGCCTTCGGCGTGCGGGGTAATCGTCGGCAGGCTTTGCTGATCGATGGCCAGTGGAATTTCCAGGGTAAACACCGAGCCTCGGCCTTCCTCACTTTGGGCGCGCAGCGTGCCGCCCATGCGTTCGGCCAGGGTGCGTGCGATCGGCAAGCCCAGCCCGGTGCCGCCGTAACGTCTTGAAATGGAACTGTCGGCCTGCTGGAACGCGTCGAACATCAGTTCCAAGCGCTCGGCGGAAATCCCGATGCCGCTGTCGCGCACGGTGCAGGTGAACCACACCAACTCGTGGTCGAGGGTTTGCCAGTGAGGCTCGACAGTCACCGTGCCGTGTTCGGTGAACTTCAGCGCGTTGCCGATCAGGTTCACCAGGATCTGCCGGATACGCGTGGGGTCGCCCTGTACGCGCAGGGCGTCCATGCCCTGCGGAATCGGCAGCTCCAGCGCCAGCCCGCGTTGCTGGGCGTTGTGCTGGAAGGCCTGGGCGCAACTGCTGATCAGGTCCGCGAGGTTGAACGGGATATGTTCCAGCTCCAGTGCGGCGCGTTCGATGCGTGAGAAATCGAGGATGTCGTTGATCACCTTGAGCAAATGCTCGGTGGACTCGCTGGCCAGCGCCGCGTACTCGGTCTGCTCCTCGGTCATCTCGGTGGTTTCCAGCAGTTGCAACATGCCCAGCACGCCGTTCATGGGTGTGCGCAACTCGTGGCTCATCATCGCCAGGAAGTCCGACTTGGCATTGTTCGCCCGTTCGGCTTCCTCGCGCGTCTGGATCAACTGGGCCATGGCCTGGTGCTGTTCACGGCTGGCCTGGTTGAGGCCCTCGGCGAGGTTATTGATATGCCGCGACAGGTCACCCAGTTCCGAGTCGTCGACAATCGGCAATGGCGTTTTGTAATCACCTTGCTGGATGGCCTTCACCGCATGGCCCATGGCGCTGATCGGCTGCGACAGGCTGGCGGCCAGGCGCCGTGCGAGCAGGAAGGTAAATAGCAGGGCGAACAAGGCGAGGATGCCGGCCTTGAACAGGATCTCCTGTTGGCGCTGACTGAACGCGTCATTGGACATGCCGACAATCACCCGGCCCAGGTAATCCGCGTGCGGCGCCTTGGGTTCGTTGAGGTTGTCCTGGAAAAAGTCGTTACCCAGTTGGATATGCTGCAAGCGAATGGGGGCTTGGTAGACTTTCATCGACAGTGAGCGGTCGTGATTTTCCGACGGCTGTTCGACGTACACCAGGACTTGCTCGGTGCTGTCCTGAATCTCCAGAAAGCGCACATGGGGCGTGGCCAATGTTGCGCGCAGCAGGCTCTCGAGCACGTCGTTGTTGCCGGAAATCACGCCGTACTCGGTGGCGGGGGCCAATTGGTTGGCGATCAGTTGGCCGGTGTGGTCCAGTTCCTGGCGCAGGTCCTGGATTCGCACGAAGGTGAAAAAGCTGATCAACAGCAAGGTCAGCAACAGCGCCGGGCCCAGGGTGATGAGCTGGGTGCGGGTGTTGATGTCCCAACGACGACGCAAGGTCATGGACGTTTTTCTCCTTCGGCCAATCGGGCGGCGACGGCGACTTCGTCAACCTGTTCGATCCCCAGTGAGCGTGCGACTTGCGGGTTGCCCACGACTTTGAAGTGTTCCGGGTACAACGTGCGCGGCCAACTGGCCGGCGGATGGTCTAACAGTCGGCCGAGTACATTGAGCCAGTCGGCCTGGTCGCTGTAAGTGCTGGCCAGGCTGCCGGCCTTGACGAACCCGGCGTTGGGCCCCACCAGCGGCAGTTGTTGGGCGTAACTGCTGAGCAACAGGTTCTTCACGGTTTTCGGGTTGTAGAGCCGCGGGTCATCGAGGCCGAGCAGCACGTCACTGCTCTTGAGCAGGTTTTGCAGCGGGCGGCTGTCATTAATGTTGTCCCAGCGCTGCGGCACAATCTCCAGCCCCATAGGCGCTGCGTACTGGCGCAACTCCTGCAGCAGGAACTCACTGTCGACGCCGTAGAGCACGCCGATGCGTTGGGCCTGGGGCAGGATATCGGCGATCAGTTTCAGTTGACGCTCAAGAGGGGGATCGCTCCACAACAGGCTGATTTTTGCTGGGTGAGTGTTGCCCAGGCGCTGCCGGGCTTGCAGGCGGCTGATGCGCAGCACCAAGGTCGGCGGGCCCTGGGCATCCTGCAGGCGCCAATCGAGACCCGGCAGGTCGAGCAGGATCAGACGGGTGTTGGCAGGCAACTCACTGGGGGGCGGCAGGTCTTTGAGCGGGGTGAAGGTCACATGGTCTTCGGGGCGCTGCTGGGCAAGGGCCTGGGTAAAGGCTTGCATACCGGCACCGTCTTCGGCGGCGGTCAGCAGAATGTCGGCGCTCCAGGCCGGCGCAGTCAGCAGCAGGCACGCCAACAGCACGCCGCGCCGCCACAGCCGTGCAACATAAAGGAGGGTCATCCGTGACTGATCGCCCATGTCAGAACTCTAACTCCGCGCTGAAGTAGAGGACGTGGCGACTGTCGTAGTTGTTGTCGGCCCAAGTGGTCGGCTGGTTATCCAGGCGTTGTTGCAACATACCGGCCAGCTCCACGTTGGCTTTGCCCAGGGCAATGCGCTTGGCCACCCGCAGGTCGACCCGTTCGAAGCGATAGTGGTTGAGTGCGTCGTCGCCATAGTAGAACAGCGCGCTCGACCAGCCGTGGCCCCATTCGCGCAACCAGCCGGCCGAGCCGCTGTTGCGTGCAGTTTGCGCTTTGTCCTTGGGGTTACTGGCGGTGGCGTCGACGTAAGCATAGGTCAGCCGCAGGCGGTCGGCGTTGCTCATACGCCAGTCGAACTGTGATTCGGCGCCGGTAAACCGCGAGCTGTTGGCATTGCTGGCAATGTATTGGTTGTTGCGCAGCGGCGAGCTGATCATGTCGGTGATTTCGTCGTAGAACAGTTTCACGTCGACATTCAGCCCAAGGTCGGCAAAGAAGCCGTTGTAGCCCAGCTCGCGCGAACGCATCAACTCTTTATCGAGGTTCCCGGGCCCGCGTGTTACCACAAAATATTGCCCGGAGTTTTGTCCGTAGGTCGGCGAGCTGAGATTGGTGACGCGATAGCTCCAGTTGACGTTGTTCTCGAACATGTCCGGCGAGCGAATCGCCTCGGAATACACCGCGCGCAGGCCGTGGCGCGGGTTGATCAGGTAATTGACCGCCACCCGCGGCGTCAGCGAGTTGCCGCTCAAGTGGGTGTCTTCGTACATCGCGCCGCCTTGCAGCAGCCAGTGTTCGCTGGCGCGCCATTCCAGGTGGCCGAACAGGCGCCAGGTGGTGTCGTCGAGGGTGCCGTTGAAGTAGGTGTCGGAGTCGGCGCGGTCGTAACGGTAATTCATGCCGCTGACCAGGCGCAGGCTGTCGGACAGGCTCAGGGTGTCTTGGATCTCGAGGTCGTAGCGGCTTTCGCGGGTGCTTTGGTCGATGTTGCCGCAGACAGGGTTTTTGCCGTCGCCACCCCATTGCTGCAGCACTTGCTCGGCCAGCGCCCGCTCGGCGCTACTGCCTGGCGGCGGATTGCCGGGCGTGTAGGTGTTCATATGCCGGGCCAACTGCTCGGCATAGTTGGGGTTGAGCTGCCACAGCTGGGTCAGTTCCGGGCTGAACGACACCTTGGCGTCACAGGCTTTCCAGATCTGTTGGCGGTCCCATTGCTGGGCCGAGCCCTGGATATACAGGCTGTGTTCGGGGTTGAACTCGACGTTCCAGCGCACGGAGCCGGCATAGTCCTTGGCCGTCACGTCGGAATTGGTGCCACCTTCGGTAATCCCGGCGAATACCGGGGTGTAGGTATAAGGGCGCTGATTGCTGCCTTCTTTGGCGTCGAGTTGCACATCGATGCTCTGCTGCGCGTTCAGGGTCTGGCTCACGGCCAAGCTGAAACGGCTGAGGCGGCGGCCGTCCCGGCGGTCGGCACCGACCTTATCGCTGTCAAAACCATCGTCCTGTTGCCCGGACATCGACAGGCGCAAGTCACCGGTTTCCCAGCCCATGCCCTGGCTGGCGTAGAAATCGTTGATGCCGCGTTCGCCACGCACCACTTTGACCCGCGAGCCGTGGCTGTTGGACGGTGAGCGTGTGAGGATATTGACCACCGCCATCAACGCATTGGCGCCATAGCTGACGGTGTTGGGGCCGCGAAACACCTCGATACGTTCGATGTCTTCCATGGCCACTGGGATATCACTCCAGTCCACCGTGGCCAGGCCTGCGCGATACACCGAGCGCCCGTCGATCAACACCTGCATGCGCCGCGCATCGCTGGCACTGGTGCCGTGGTAGTTCACCGCAGCCTGGTTGCCGGTGGTGTAGCCGACCATCATCCCCGGCACCAGCCGCAGCAACTCGGCGATGTCTCGCGCGCCGCTGGCCTTGATCAGCTCGCTGTCGATCACGGTCATGCTGCCGGGCACGGCGGCCGCCGATTGCTTGAGGCGTGTGGCCGTCAGTACCTGGGGCAGCGGCTGGCTGTCGAGGAACAGGTCATCGGCCAATGCAGACGCGCTGCAAAGCAGCATCAACAACACAGATGAGCGAGGAGGAGGGCCCAGATACACGGTACAGCCTTGATAATTGCGGATAGCCGCCCATGTTAACTGAGGTGGGGCCATTTGCCAGTCGTCGCCCTTGCAATTACTTCACACAAACCTGGCATTTTCCGACAAGCGTGTGAATTGTCATGGGGGCTGGCCGCAAGCGGGTCGCCCCGTATAATGCCGGCATCGCCACTGGTATGGATTAACGGATTGCATATGACTGAACAGCGCCCTATTGCGGTCCTGGGAGGCGGAAGTTTTGGTACCGCCGTGGCAAACCTGCTGGCCGAAAACGGCCACGCGGTGCGCCAATGGATGCGCGATCCCGAGCAGGCCGAGGCCATCCGCGTTCACCGTGAAAACCCCCGTTACCTTAAAGGCATCAAGATCCATGCGGCTGTGGAACCGGTCACAGACTTGCTGGCTACGCTCAATGAGTGTGACCTGTGCTTCGTCGCGCTGCCTTCCAGCGCCTTGCGTTCGGTGCTGGCACCCCATGCCGAACGCCTGGCGGGCAAGCTGCTGGTCAGCCTGACCAAAGGCATCGAGGCGCACACCTTTAAGCTGATGAGCGAAATCCTCGAAGAGATCGCCCCCCAGGCGCGCATTGGCGTGCTGTCCGGGCCGAACCTGGCGCGAGAAGTCGCCGAGCACGCGCTGACGGCTACCGTGGTCGCCAGTGAAGATGAAGAATTGTGTGAGCGCGTCCAGGCGGTGCTGCATGGCCGCACCTTCCGCGTCTACGCCAGCAGCGATCGCTTTGGCGTCGAACTGGGCGGGGCGTTGAAAAACGTCTACGCGATCATCGCCGGCATGGCCGTGGCCTTGGGCATGGGTGAAAACACCAAGAGCATGCTGATCACCCGCGCCTTGGCGGAGATGACCCGCTTTGCGGTGAACCAGGGCGCTAACCCGATGACTTTTCTGGGGCTGGCGGGCGTTGGCGACTTGATCGTGACCTGCTCGTCGCCCAAAAGCCGCAACTATCAGGTGGGTTTCGCCCTGGGCCAGGGCCTGAGCCTGGAAGACGCGGTGACGCGCCTGGGCGAAGTTGCCGAGGGCGTCAACACCCTTAAAGTGTTGAAGGCCAAGGCCCAGGAAGTCGGTGTGTACATGCCGCTGGTCGCCGGGCTGCATGCGATTCTGTTTGAAGGGCGCACCTTGAATCAGGTCATCGAGTTGCTGATGCGCGCCGAACCGAAAACCGATGTCGACTTTATTTCCACCAGTGGTTTCAACTGAGGAACGCGCCATGAACGATCCGAAAGCGGCCCCTAAATACGAGTCCATTCTCCTGCGTGTCCTGTGGATGCTGGTGTTTGCCCTGGTGTGGCAAGTCGCGCAGTTCCTGCTTGGCGCGCTGGTGGTGGTGCAGTTGGTGTATCGCCTGATCTACGGCGCGCCGAACCTGGGCCTGATGAACTTTGGTGACAGTCTCAGCCAGTTTCTTGCGCAGATCGGCCGTTTCGGTAGCTTCCACACCGAGCAAAAACCTTGGCCGTTCGCCGATTGGCCGACGCCGCACGCACCCGAAGGTGAGGCTGCCCACAGCGTGCCGCCGGCGCCGCACCCGGTGCGTGATGAAGAGCCGAAACTGTGAAGCTGTGGGTTTTGCGTCACGGTGAAGCCGAAGGGCATGCGCGCACCGACGCCGAGCGCAACCTCACTGAGCATGGCCGCAGCGAAGTGTTGCGCAGTGCCGCGCAGTTGATCGGGTTGCCGATCAGTGCCATCTTCGCCAGCCCGTATGTGCGTGCGCAGCAAACTGCGCACCTGGTGCGTGATGTGTTGGGTTTTGAGCCGGACATTCGCACCGTGGCGTGGCTGACGCCGGACAGCAACCCGGTGCAGGTGCTGGAAAAACTCGACACTGATGACAATGTGCTGCTGGTCAGCCACCAACCCTTGGTTGGCAGCCTGATCAGCTTTTTGCAGCATGGCCATCTGCGGCAGCCGCAACCTATTTATACCGCCAGCCTGGCGGAGCTTGAAGGGGATTTTCCGCTGGCGGGGTTGATGAGCTTGGTGAGTGTGAAGAACCCGTAGGGTTGGAGGTATCTATGCAGCTCTTTGTGTTGCGTTTGGTCTTAGGTAGATTGAGTACATATCCGTTGCTGCGGTAACGGCGGCTATTGGTTCCGCCCTTACGGCGGGTCACTTTTGGAAA
>NZ_JBJGXU010000033.1:0-67170 GCF_045447305.1 Pseudomonas sp. D47
AATAGCCGCCGTTACCGCAGCAACGGATATGTACTCACATCTACCTAAAAACCCCGCCAAAAGCTTAGCGCAACACAAAAAGTTGCGTAGATACCTATGCTGCGATACCGGTGTATCAGTCACAGAAATTCCAACTGACCCACCGCTATCGCAGGCAAGCCAGCCCCCACATTTGTTTTGTAGTGTTCGTTCTTCCCGAATTACCAGACAACTCTGGCATAACACTTGCTCTTGCCTTTCCGTAGATCTATGAATCCCCGAATAGTGACGGATTATTGGCATGGCGAAGAGCGACGACGCAGCAACACCACCCGCAAGCAAGGGCAAGCTCAAGCTTATCCTGTTGATTGTGCTGGGCCTGCTCCTGGCCATCGGCGCCTCGGTTGGCGGCACCTGGTACATCATGCACAGCAGCGCGAGCAAACCGGCACCCGCCGCCGAAACCGCCAGTAACGTCAAGCAACCGGCAATCTTCGAGCCGATGCTTCCGGCCTTTGTGGCCAACTTCAACCAAAATGGGCGTCAACGCTACCTGCAGGTGAGCATCACCTTGCTGGCGCGTAACCAGGCGGACCTGGATGCGCTCAAAGTGCACATGCCGGTGATTCGCAACAACCTGGTGATGCTGTTCTCCGGGCAGAGCTTCGACAGCCTGGCCACCCCGGTCGGCCAGGAAATGCTGCGCCAGAAGGTCACTGCCAGCGTGCAGGAAGTGTCCCAGAAAGAGCTCGGCAAAGTCGTGGTCGAGCAGGCGCTCTTCACTAACTTCGTATTGCAGTAGGATCACGACATGGCCGTGCAAGACCTGCTGTCCCAGGATGAAATCGACGCGCTGTTGCATGGTGTCGACGATGGTCTGGTACAGACCGAAATGGCTGCCGAGCCCGGCAGCGTCAAAAGTTATGACCTGACCAGCCAGGATCGCATCGTCCGTGGACGCATGCCGACGCTGGAGATGATCAACGAACGTTTCGCCCGCTACACCCGTATCAGCATGTTCAACATGCTGCGCCGCTCGGCGGACGTGGCGGTGGGCGGTGTGCAGGTGATGAAGTTCGGCGAGTACGTGCACTCGCTGTACGTGCCCACCAGCCTCAACCTGGTCAAGATCAAGCCGTTGCGCGGCACCGCGCTGTTCATCCTCGACGCCAAGCTGGTGTTCAAGCTGGTGGACAACTTCTTCGGCGGCGACGGCCGTCACGCCAAGATCGAAGGCCGTGAATTCACCCCCACCGAGTTGCGGGTGGTGCGCATGGTGCTGGAGCAGGCCTTCATCGACTTGAAGGAAGCCTGGCAGGCGATCATGGAAGTCAATTTCGAGTACATCAACTCGGAAGTGAACCCGGCCATGGCCAACATCGTTGGCCCCAGCGAAGCCATTGTGGTGTCCACCTTCCACATCGAACTCGATGGCGGTGGTGGCGACCTGCACGTGACCATGCCGTACTCGATGATCGAGCCGGTGCGCGAGATGCTCGACGCCGGTTTCCAGTCCGACCTGGACGACCAGGACGAACGCTGGGTCAAGGCCTTGCGCGAAGACCTGCTCGACGTCGACGTACCCCTGAGCGCCACCGTGGCCCGTCGCCAGCTGCGTTTGCGCGATATTTTGCATATGCAGCCGGGGGACATCATTCCCGTCGAGTTGCCGGAAGAACTGATCATGCGTGCCAGCGGCGTGCCGTCGTTCAAGGTCAAGCTGGGTTCGCACAAAGGCAACCTGGCGTTGCAAGTGATCGAACCGATTAACCGTCGCTGAAACGCCGCTACTGTTGCACCCCTATTTATGAAAGCTGCTTCGCCGAGGACATGTAATGGCTACCGAACACGAAAATACTTCCGCCGAAGACCAGGCCCTGGCTGACGAATGGGCTGCGGCCCTGGAAGAAACCGGCGATGTCGGCCAAGACGATATTGACGCGCTGTTGGCCGCCGATGCCGCCACCGCGCCGGCCGGTAACCGCATGCCGATGGAAGAATTCGGCAGCGTGCCGAAGAACAACGACCCGGTGTCCCTCGACGGCCCGAACCTGGATGTGATCCTCGACATTCCGGTGTCGATTTCCATGGAAGTGGGCAGCACCGACATCAACATCCGCAACCTGTTGCAGCTCAACCAAGGCTCGGTGATCGAGCTGGATCGCCTGGCGGGTGAGCCGTTGGACGTGCTGGTCAACGGCACGCTGATCGCCCATGGTGAGGTGGTGGTGGTCAACGAGAAGTTCGGCATCCGCCTGACGGACGTGATCAGCCCGAGCGAACGCATCAAGAAGCTGCGCTGATATGAAGTATTCGATGGCGGGACTTTTTCTGGCGCTGCCATTGAGCGCCCTGGCGGCTGAGCCGATTGCGCAAGCGACGGCTGCGGCGCCTGTCGTCAGCAGTGGCATCGGCGGGCAACTGACCCAGCTGGTGCTGGGGCTGTTGCTGGTGGTCGGGTTGATTTTCGTGCTGGCCTGGTTGATGCGCCGCGTGCAGCGCATCGGCCCGGGCGATGGCCAGGTCATCGAGATGATCGGTTCGCGTGCCCTTGGCCCGCGTGATCGGCTGGTGCTGGTGCAAGTCGGTGAGGAACAGATTCTGCTGGGTATCACGCCCGGCCGCATCACCCCGCTGCACGTGCTCAAGTCGCCGGTGGAGGTGGCCAAGACCGAGGGTGCCACGCCAGAATTCGCTCAGCGCCTGATGGAATTGCTGGGCAAGGATCAGAAGGATAAGAAGTAATGCGCGTTTTATTGACGCTCATGCTGTTGCTGGCCGCGCCGTTGGCGTTTGCGGCCGACCCGTTGTCGATCCCGGCGATCACGCTGGGTACCAACGCTGCCGGCGCTCAGGAATACTCGGTCAGTCTGCAGATCCTGCTGATCATGACCGCGCTGAGTTTTATCCCGGCGTTTGTCATGCTGATGACCAGCTTTACGCGGATCATCATCGTGTTCTCGATTCTGCGTCAGGCTTTGGGCCTGCAGCAGACGCCGTCGAACCAGATCCTGACTGGCATGGCCTTGTTTTTGACGCTGTTCATCATGGCGCCGGTGTTCGATAAGGTGAACCAGCAAGCCCTGCAACCGTACCTGGCCGAGAAACTCAGCGCCCAGGACGCGATCGACAAGGCCCAAGGCCCGATCAAGGACTTCATGCTGTCGCAGACCCGTTCCAGCGACCTTGAGCTGTTTATGCGCCTGTCCAAGCGCACCGACATCGCCACCCCGGATCAGGCGCCGCTGACCATCCTGGTGCCGGCGTTTGTCACCTCCGAATTGAAGACCGCGTTCCAGATCGGCTTCATGATCTTCATCCCGTTCCTGATCATCGACTTGGTGGTGGCGAGCGTGCTGATGGCCATGGGTATGATGATGCTGTCGCCGCTGATTATTTCGCTGCCGTTCAAGATCATGCTGTTTGTGCTGGTGGACGGCTGGGCGCTGATTATCGGCACGCTGGCCAGCAGTTTCGGCGGAGTGTAGCGCCATGACTCCCGAAGTAGCCGTCGACCTGTTCCGTGAAGCGCTGTGGCTGACCACCATGATGGTCGCCGTGCTGGTGGTGCCGAGCCTGTTGGTCGGCCTGCTGGTGGCGATGTTCCAGGCCGCCACCCAGATCAACGAACAGACCTTGAGCTTCCTTCCGCGTTTGCTGGTGATGCTGATCACTCTTATTGTCGCTGGCCCGTGGCTGGTGCAAACCTTTATGGAATACATCCTGCAGCTGTACGGCAGTATTCCGCAGTTGATCGGCTGAGCCGATGCAGTCTTTGTTGGCGTTGACCGACACCCAGATCAGTACCTGGGTGGCGTCTTTCATCCTGCCGATGTTCCGCGTCACGGCGGTGCTGATGACCATGCCGGTGTTCGGTACAACCTTGGTGCCACGGCGCATTCGCTTGTATTTCGCCTTCGCGATTACCGTGGTGATCGTGCCCGGACTGCCGCCGATGCCGCCGGTGAACGCCCTGGACTTGAGTGCATTGCTGCTGATTGCCGAGCAGATCCTGATCGGCGCGCTGTTGGGCTTCTCGCTGACGTTGTTCTTCCAGGCGTTTGTGATTGCCGGGCAAATCATCTCGGTGCAGATGGGCATGGGCTTCGCCTCTATGGTCGACCCCACCAACGGCGTGTCGGCGGCGGTGATCGGGCAATTCCTGACCATGCTGGTGACCTTGCTGTTCCTGGCCATGAACGGCCACTTGGTGGCGTTCGAGGTGATGACCGAAAGCTTCACCACCTTGCCGGTCGGCTCAGGGTTGGTGGTCAGTCATTTCTGGGAACTGGTAGGGCGTCTCAGTTGGGTCATGGGCGCCTCATTGTTGCTGGTGCTGCCGGCGATCACCGCGCTGCTGGTGGTCAATATCGCGTTCGGGGTGATGACCCGTGCGGCGCCGCAGCTGAACATTTTTTCGATTGGTTTCCCGTTGACCCTGGTGTTGGGCATGGGGATTTTCTGGGTCGGCTTGGCTGACATTCTCAATCAGTATCAACCGCTGGCGACCGACGCCTTGCAGTTCTTACGTGATCTGGCACGGGCGCGCTAAGCCATGGCCGAGAGCGAGAGTGGTCAGGACAAAACAGAAGACCCCACGGAGAAACGTAAAAAGGACTCCAGGGAAAAGGGCGAGATTGCGCGCTCTAAAGAACTCAATACCTTCGCGACCATGATGGCCGGTGCCGGTGCCTTGCTGATTTATGGCGGTGGTCTGGCGCTGGACCTGATGGAGTTGATGAAACACAACTTCGCCTTGCCGCGTGAGGTGTTGCTCAACCCCGACGCCATGGGTCAATACCTGCTGCATTCGGGGAAAATAGCGCTCCTGGCGGTACAGCCGATCCTGATCACCTTACTGCTGGCGGCGCTGATCGGCCCGGTCGCCCTTGGCGGCTGGCTGTTTGCTGCGGGTAGCATGGCGCCCAAATTCAGCCGTATGAACCCGGGCGCCGGCCTCAAGCGCATGTTTTCGGCCAAGGCCCTGATGGAATTGCTCAAGGCGCTGGCCAAATTCATCCTGATTCTGTTTGTGGCCATGGTGGTGCTGACCTCCGACATCGACGACCTGCTGCGCATCGCTCATGAGCCGCTGGAGTCAGCAATCATTCATAGCGTGCAAGTGGTGGGCTGGAGTGCGCTGTGGATGGCCCTCGGGCTGATCCTGATTGCCGCTGTGGATGCGCCGATCCAGCTGTGGGAGAGCCACAAGAAGCTGCTGATGACCAAGCAGGAAGTGCGCGATGAGCACAAGGACCAAGAGGGCCGCCCGGAGGTCAAGCAACGCATTCGCCAACTGCAGCGGGAAATGTCCCAGCGCAAGATGATGGCGGCGGTGCCGGACGCCGACGTGGTCATCACCAACCCGACCCACTACGCCGTGGCGCTCAAGTACGACCCGGAGAAGGGCGGCGCGCCGATGTTGCTGGCTAAGGGCAGCGACTTTACCGCGCTGAAAATCCGCGAAATTGCCGTGGCAAACGACATTCTGTTGCTGGAGTCTCCGGAGCTGGCGCGGTCGATCTTCTATTCCACTGACCTGGACCAGGAAATTCCTGCCGGGTTGTACTTGGCGGTGGCGCAGGTGTTGGCGTACGTCTATCAGATCCGCCAATACCGCGCGGGCAAGGGCAAGCGGCCTGACCCACTGAAAGACCTGCCGATTCCGCCGGATTTACGTCGCGATTCCTGAGCCATCCTGCGCCAACGCTATCGCGGGCACGCCCGGCTCCCACCCTTGAGCGCATTCCCCTTCGGGCGCAGGGCTTGCCCGCGATGGGGGCATAACAGCCAGCGGGATACCCAGGGTTTGCCCCTACCATTTGTCTAAAGTCTGGCCTTACCTGGTAACTTTGACAGTACCCATTGCACGGCCTTCACTGCTTGATAGAGCGGCGAGGCGCGCCTTTATGCGCGGCTCGGGAGAGCGGTCATGGACAGGGGTACGGTCAGGTGGTTTGACGCAGTCAAGGGCATTGGTTTTATCGCCCAGGACCGCGATGGCAATGCGGTGCCCGTTGAGTCGGCGGGCAATAAATGCAGCGCAGTCGATGAGTTGCTGGCGCCGCCCAAGGCGCGAAAATCTCGTCAGCGAAAAAAATCATCCGAGGTCTGATCCGGCGACGCTCAAAACCGCGAGCGCAGTTCCTGTGGCGAGCGGGCCTGTTGTGGCGCGCGGGCTTGCCCCGCGTTGGGCTGCGAAGCAGCCCCAATAGGACCACCGCATTCCTTCAGGCAAACCACACCTTCAGGTTTTAGGGCCGCTTCGCAGCCCAGCGCGGGGCAAGCCCGCTCGCCACAGGAAGCCTCTACCACCCGCCGCTAACACTCGTCTACCTGTCAACTTTGACAGTAGCCAGCGACGCCTTCCTGCGGTTCCATGACAGCACACACTGCGCACAAGTCGTTATGAGATGCAGAGGGAGCGGTGATGGAAGCGGTGACGGGCACGATCAAGTCGTATAGCCAAAAAACCGGGGAAGGTTGGATTGCACTGGATAGCGGCGAAGAGCCCGTGCGTGTAGATCTGAGGAGTTCGGGTGAGCGTTGGCTGAAAAATGGCCAGCGCGTGCAATTCGCGAGGATTCATCGGCCCGCGGGCATCTTCGCGTTCCATATCAAGATTATTTAGCGACGTGCGTACGGGGTCTCGAACGCGAAGTCAGGAGAACGGCAATGGCAAAAGGCAAAGTGAAGTGGTTTAACGCGGAAAAGGGCTTTGGTTTTATTACGCCTAACGATGGGAGCCCGGATGTTTTCGTCCATTATTCGGCAATCACAGCGGCTGGGTTCAAAACGTTGGAAGAGCAACAAGAGGTAGAGTTCGACACTTCCCAGGGGCCAAAAGGGCTGCAGGCCGAGAATGTGAAGGCTCTATGATCATTTCCACGCTCCCGCGTGGGAACGATCAGTCTGTTGATCCTACCTAGAGTTTGCCCGGTTGGGCCTCGCGTGACGGCTCCCTGTCATCCAGCAATCGCTCAGCCAACAATCGCCTCACTTCAATCAACTGCGCAATGCCCAGCGCGCCTTCTCGCTGTGTGCCTTCCAGGTCAAAGGCGAAGTCGCAGGTCAGGGCGTGGGCGGACGCCAGGGTTTCGGTGAGGTTGACCAGCAGGTCTTCGCTGCTGATGTTGTCGATGAGGGTGAAGAGTACGGTGGGCGGGGGATTTGGGGTGGGTTTGATCATAGTGAAGCTCCTTACGAAAGTGGAGCCGCCACTGATCGCCGCGACGCAATGGAGGGTGGCAGCTGTACGCAGGTTCGCGGACCGGTCAAGGAGCAACCCGGCATACCCGAAGGTATCCCGCGCACAGCCGCCATAGCGCCGCACAGTAGACGATAAAAAACCGCTTACTGAAAGGGAGATGGTGCTTTTGCTCCGTAGTAAACCGGGCCGCGACGCCCGGCCGCTGCGGTTGCAGCGGTGTACGGAGACTAGAGAGCGAGTTTCCTAGGGGCAACCTTAAAACCCTGTCGGAAATTTCCTCAATGGCAGCAGATGTACACAGATCCAAATGTGGGAGCTGGCTTGCCTGCGATGACTGACTCATGGCTGGCCCTTGAGGTGACTGGCACACCGCAATCGCAGGCAAGCCAGCTCCCACCCTTGAATCGGTTCCCACGCGACGATCGTCGGCCTGAATCCAAAGTTGGAAGGCTTCTTGCAATACCGCTTCCAGGACGCCTCACAGCGTCAAAACTTTGCTTCAAGGAACACGAGGAATACCGGTGGTAGATCGCTCTCAAATGCTCAACACGGCCCGTGGCACCCTGACTGACTTGTCGCGGGGCAACCTGGGTGTGCCGTTGTTGTTGCTGGTGATGCTGGCAATGATGATGTTGCCGATGCCGCCGTTCCTGCTCGACGTGTTTTTCACCTTCAACATTGCCCTGTCTGTCGTCGTGCTGCTGGTCTGCGTCTACGCCCTGCGGCCGTTGGATTTCGCGGTGTTCCCGACCATTTTGCTGATTGCGACCCTGCTGCGCCTGGCGCTGAACGTGGCGTCCACGCGGGTGGTCATGCTCCACGGCCAGGACGGCCACGCCGCCGCCGGTAAGGTGATCCAGGCCTTCGGTGAGGTGGTGATCGGCGGTAACTACGTGGTCGGTATCGTGGTGTTTGCGATCCTGATGATCATCAACTTCGTGGTGGTGACCAAGGGCGCCGGGCGGATTTCTGAGGTGAGCGCGCGGTTTACCCTCGACGCCATGCCCGGCAAGCAAATGGCGATCGACGCCGACCTCAACGCCGGCCTGATCGACCAGAACCAAGCCAAATCCCGTCGCCTGGAAGTCGCCCAGGAAGCCGAGTTCTACGGCTCCATGGACGGTGCCAGCAAATTCGTACGCGGTGATGCCATCGCCGGTCTGTTGATTCTGTTCATCAACTTGATCGGCGGGATAGCCGTCGGCATCTTCCAACACGGCATGACCTTCGGCGATGCGGGCAGGGTGTACGCCTTACTGACCATCGGTGACGGTTTAGTGGCGCAATTGCCATCACTGTTGTTATCCACAGCGGCGGCCATCATGGTCACCCGTGCTTCGGGCTCCGAAGACATGGGCAAGCAGATCAGCCGGCAGATGTTCGCATCGCCCAAGGCCCTGGCCGTGGCGGCCGGCATCATGGCGATCATGGGCATCGTGCCGGGCATGCCCCACGTATCATTCCTGACCATGGCGGCCCTGGCCGGTGGCGGCGCCTACCTGTTCTGGAAAAAGCAAAACGCCGTCAAGGTTCAAGCCTTGCAGGAGGTCGCGCGTCAGCAGGAGTTGCTGCCATCCCCGGCCCGCACCCAGGAAACCAAGGAGCTGGGCTGGGACGACGTAACCCCGATCGACATGATCGGCCTGGAAGTCGGCTACCGCCTGATTCCGCTGGTGGACCGCAACCAAGGTGGGCAATTGCTCGCGCGGATCAAGGGCGTGCGTAAGAAACTGTCCCAAGACCTGGGCTTCTTGATGCCCACCGTGCATATCCGCGACAACCTCGACCTGGCACCCAGCGCCTACCGCCTGACCCTGATGGGCGTGATCCTCGCCGAAGCCGAGATTTACCCCGACCGCGAACTGGCGATCAACCCCGGTCAAGTCTTCGGCACGCTCAACGGCATCACCGCCAAAGATCCGGCTTTTGGCCTGGAAGCGGTGTGGATCGAAGTCAGCCAGCGCAGCCAGGCGCAATCGCTGGGGTACACCGTGGTCGACGCCAGCACGGTGGTCGCCACCCACCTTAACCAGATTCTGTACAAGCACTCCCACGAGCTGATCGGCCATGAGGAAGTCCAGCAATTGATGGGTTTGCTGGCCAAAGCCTCGCCAAAATTGGCCGAAGAGCTGGTGCCGGGTGTGTTGTCGCTGTCGCAATTGCTCAAGGTGTTGCAGGCGTTGCTCGCCGAACAGGTGCCGGTACGCGACATTCGCAGCATTGCCGAGGCCATCGCTAACAATGCCGCTAAGAGTCAAGATACTGCCGCGCTGGTGGCGGCGGTGCGCGTCGGGTTGTCCCGCGCAATCGTGCAAAGCATTGTAGGGGTTGAGTCTGAGCTGCCTGTGATCACCTTGGAGCCAAGGTTGGAACAGATATTGCTCAATAGTATTCAGAAGGCCGGACAAGGCCAGGAAGAAGGCGTTCTGCTGGAGCCAAGCATGGCTGAAAAGCTGCAGCGTTCGTTGATCGAAGCCGCTCAGCGCCAGGAAATGCAGGGCCACCCAGTGATTCTGCTGGTGGCAGGCCCGGTCCGCGCGATGTTGTCGCGGTTTGGACGCCTGGCAGTGCCGAATTTGCACGTTTTGGCTTATCAGGAAATTCCTGACAACAAGCAAGTGACTATCGTCGCGACAGTAGGGCCCAACGGCTGAGGTAGTGGGATATGCAAGTTAAGCGTTTTTTCGCCGCCGATATGCGTCAGGCCATGAAACTGGTACGTGATGAGCTGGGCGCCGATGCCGCGATTATCGGTAACCGTCGTATTGCCGGCGGTGTCGAGCTGACGGCTGCCCTGGATTACACGCCCTCGGCGCTGGCGCCGCGCGTGCCGAACATGGAACTCGAAGACGAGTTGCGCAAGACCGCCTCGCGCATTGTCTCGGCCCAGGCTGAGCTGAGCATGCGTGGCGACAGCGACGCCACCACCAATCGCCAGCTGTTCGCCGGCCTGCCGCTTACTGCTTCCGAGCCGCTGGTGGAACCAACATTCAAAGAGCCGCCACGTCCTGCAGCGCCGGCACCGGCCGCCGCAGTCGACCAACGCGTGTTTGATTCGATGCGTTTTGAACTCAATGGCCTGCGTGAGCTGCTCGAAGTACAGTTGGGCTCCTTGGCGTGGAACCAGTTGCAAGGCAGTAAGCCGCAACAGGCTAACCTGTGGCGTCGCCTGCAACGGATCGGCCTGTCCGGCCCGTTGTCCCGTGACTTGCTGGCGCTCACCGCCGAGGTCGAGGAGCCGCGCCAAGCCTGGCGCATGTTGCTGGCGCACTTGGCGCGCATGATCGTCACCCCGGAAATCGAACCCCTGGAAGAGGGCGGTGTGATTGCCATGGTCGGCCCTGCCGGCATGGGCAAGACCACCACCCTGGCCAAGCTGGCGGCGCGTTATGTGCTCAAGTACGGCGCGCAGAACATCGCGCTGGTGAGCATGGACAGCTACCGCATCGGCGCCCAGGAGCAGCTCAAGACCCTGGGCCGCATCCTCAATGTGTCGGTGACCCACGTCGACCCGGGCCAGTCCCTGGCCAACGCCCTCGACCCGCTGCTGCGCAAGCGCGTGGTGCTGATCGACACCGCCGGCCTGCAAGCCAGCGACCCGGCGCTGCGCATGCAGCTGGAAAGCCTGGCCGGGCGTGGCATCAAGTCGAAGAATTACCTGGTGCTTGCAACCACCAGCCAGAAACAGGTTCTTACCGCTGCCTACCACAGCTACAAGCGCTGCGGCCTGGCCGGTTGCATCCTCACCAAGCTCGACGAAACCGCGAGCCTGGGCGAAGTGCTGAGCCTGGCTATCAGTCATGAATTACCGGTTGCTTACCTGACCGACGGGCCGCGGATTCCGGATGATCTGCATCTGCCGCGCCGTCATCAGTTGGTCAGCCGTGCTGTCAGCGTGCAAATGCAAGAAGAGCCTAGCGAGGAAGCGATGGCCGATATGTTCGCCGACCTTTACCACCACCCGGCAAAACGGGTCGGTTGAGGCGGGATGAACACCGTGAAATGTACCTACATCGATGGTCTGCAAGCGATTCACGCGGCCAAGCCATGTAGCCTGCGTCTAAGCAAGACAAGGTAAAGAAATAAAATGGGCAGCATGCATCCCGTACAGGTGATCGCGGTGACCGGCGGCAAAGGTGGCGTCGGGAAAACTAACGTGTCAGTGAATTTGTCCCTGGCCCTGGCAGAGCTTGGCCGTCGCGTCATGCTGCTGGATGCTGACCTGGGCCTGGCGAACGTCGACGTTCTGCTGGGGCTGACACCCAAACATACCCTTGCCGATGTGATCGAAGGCCGCTGCGAGCTGCGCGATGTGCTGCTGCAGGGCCCCGGTGGCATTCGTATCGTGCCGGCCGCCTCGGGCACCCAGAGCATGGTGCACCTGAGCCCGGCGCAGCATGCCGGCCTGATCCAGGCGTTCAGCGATATCGGCGACAACCTCGACGTGCTGGTGATCGACACCGCCGCCGGGATCGGCGAGTCGGTGGTCAGCTTTGTGCGCGCCGCGCAAGAAGTGTTGCTGGTGGTCTGCGACGAACCTACGTCGATCACCGACGCCTACGCCCTGATCAAATTGCTTAACCGTGACTACGGCATGAATCGCTTTCGCGTGTTGGCCAACATGGCCCAAAGCCCGCAAGAAGGGCGAAACCTGTTCGCCAAGTTGACCAAGGTCACGGATCGCTTCCTCGATGTCGCCCTACAATACGTGGGCGCAGTTCCCTATGACGAGTGTGTACGCAAGGCTGTGCAAAAGCAGCGTGCAGTCTACGAAGCGTTCCCTCGTTCCAAATGCGCATTGGCGTTCAAGGCTATTGCTCAGAAGGTCGATACTTGGCCGTTGCCCGCTAACCCTCGGGGGCATCTGGAGTTTTTCGTCGAGCGATTGGTGCATCAGACGAGCGCAGGACCGGTGCTATGACAGCCAGCGGCTACAACCTTTACAAAAAGTCGGCACGTGACAGCCAGGGCGAGTTGATCGAGCGCTATGCGCCGCTGGTCAAGCGCATTGCCTACCACTTGCTGGCACGCCTGCCCGCCAGCGTGCAGGTCGAAGACCTCATCCAGGCCGGCATGATTGGTTTGCTCGAAGTGTCGACCAAATACGACGCGAGCAAAGGCGCGAGTTTCGAGACGTATGCGGGTATTCGTATACGTGGCGCGATGCTCGATGAGGTGCGTAAAGGGGATTGGGCGCCGCGTTCGGTACACCGCAACACGCGAATGGTCAGTGACGCAATTCGCTCAATTGAAGCAAAAACCGGTCGTGACGCTAAAGATCATGAAGTTGCGGCCGAACTCCAATTGAGTCTCGACGATTACTACGGGATTTTGAACGATACCTTGGGCAGCCGCCTGTTCAGTTTCGACGACCTGTTGCAGGACGGCGAACACGAAGGGCTGCACGAGGATGGCGCGAGTGCACATCTGGAGCCGTCGCGCGACCTGGAAGACGAACGTTTCCAGGGGGCGTTGGCGGACGCGATTGCCAATTTGCCGGAGCGTGAGCGACTGGTGTTGTCGCTGTACTACGACGAAGAGCTGAACCTCAAGGAAATCGGTGAGGTCCTGGGGGTCAGCGAATCGCGTGTCAGCCAGTTGCACAGCCAGTGCGCAGCCCGCTTGCGGGGGCGATTGGGAGAGTGGCGCACGCGCTGACAGGCAGTGTGGGGACACTGCAGACGCTACCGCGAAGGCTGCATGCTTTCGCGGGTTCGTTGCGTGGTGCCCTGGGCAGTCCTTTTTGTGTAACGCCTGTTGATTGAAATGGCGCGTCCAGGTGCTGGGCGCGTTTAAGACTGCTTGGAGGTCGAATTGGACAAGAACATGAAAATCCTCATCGTTGATGACTTCTCAACGATGCGGCGGATCATAAAAAACCTGTTGCGTGACCTTGGGTTCACTAACACGGTCGAGGCGGATGACGGCATTACGGCGATTCCGATCCTCAACAGCGGGAGCATTGACTTTCTGGTAACCGACTGGAACATGCCGGGCATGACCGGCATCGACTTGCTGCGCCACGTGCGCGCCGATGAAAAACTGCGCAGCCTGCCTGTGTTGATGGTGACCGCCGAAGCCAAGCGTGAACAGATCATCGAAGCCGCCCAAGCTGGGGTAAACGGCTACGTGGTCAAGCCATTCACTGCACAGGCCTTGAAAGAGAAGATCGAAAAAATCTTCGAACGCATCGGTCATTGATGCTGCCACGGGGGAGCTATGGAGCATAAAGAAACGTCACAGGGAGACTTTGAGTCGACCCTGAAAAAGCATGCTCACCAGTTGGTTGAAAGCCTTGAAAAAGGCCAGTTCGGCGACGCGGTGCAGTTAATCCATGAGCTTAACCAGACCCGTGACCGCGGCCTGTACCAGGAAGTGGGCAAGCTCACACGCGAGCTGCACAGTGCGATCGTCAATTTTCAGATTGACCCGCACATGCCCCAGGCCGAAGAAATTTCGCAAATTACCGATGCCACCGAACGCCTGTCCTATGTGGTCAGGCTGACAGAGGCGGCGGCCAACCGCACCATGGACCTGGTGGAAAACGCAACGCCCTTGGTCAATGGCATGACCACCGAAGCACAAGCCCTGAGCGTTGACTGGGGCCGCTTCATGCGTCGCGAAGTGGGGGCCGAAGAGTTTCGTGATTTGGCGCGTCGGGTCGACGGCTTTTTGTCGCGCAGCGAGCAGGACAACCGTACGGTTGCCAGCAACCTCAATGACATTCTGCTGGCCCAGGATTACCAGGACCTCACCGGTCAGGTGATCAAACGCGTGACCCAACTGGTCACCGAAGTGGAAAGCAACCTGCTCAAATTGGTGCTCATGGCCGGCCAAGTTGATCGTTTTGCCGGCATCGAACATGACCGCGAAGCGATCCTCTCGGAAAAAGATCCACAAAAACATCTCGCCAAGGGTGAAGGTCCGCAGATTCATGCCGATAAACGTGAAGACGTTATGTCAGGTCAGGATGACGTAGATGACCTGTTATCCAGTTTAGGCTTCTAAGGAGCACCCACATGAGCTTCGGCGCCGATGAAGAAATCCTTCAGGATTTCCTTGTAGAGGCCGGCGAAATTTTAGAGCAACTGTCCGAACAACTGGTCGAGCTGGAAAGTCGACCGGATGATGCGAACCTGCTCAATGCAATTTTTCGCGGTTTTCACACTGTAAAAGGGGGCGCCGGCTTCCTCCAGCTCCATGAGCTGGTGGAGTGCTGTCACATCGCCGAGAACGTGTTCGACATCCTGCGTAAGGGTGAGCGCCACGTCGACTCGGAACTGATGGACGTGATTCTGGAAGCATTGGATGCGGTCAACGGCATGTTCAGCGAAGTGCGCGAACGTGCCCCGATCACAGCGGCCACGCCGGAACTGCTGGCCGCCCTGGCGCGCCTGGCAGAACCTGCCGCCACCCCGGCTGCGCCGGTGGTGGAAGCAGCGCCTGCTGCGGTTGCTGAGCCGGAAGCGGATGTGACCGACAGCGAGTTCGAGCAGTTGCTCAACTCCCTCAGTGCGGTGAAGGCCGAGGCTGAGGCGCCGCAAGCGCCTGCTGCGCCCGCAACGCCGACCAGCGAAGACATCACCGACGCAGAGTTCGAATCCCTGCTCGACCAGTTGCATGGCAAAGGCCAGTTCGCCGCTGACGTGGTGGCACCCGCCGCCGAGTCGAAAGCGCCGGCGGCCCCGGCCAGCAACGACATTACCGACGACGAATTCGAAGCGTTGCTCGACCAACTGCATGGCAAAGGCACGTTTGTCGCTGAAGCCTTGCCGCAAGTTGCCGCGACCGCCGCAGCCCCAGTCGCCGGTGCAGCACCTGCCAGTGCGGCACCAGCGGGCGACGGGCTGATCTCTGATCACGAGTTCGAAGCCCTGTTGGATGATTTGCACGGCAAAGGCAAGTTCACCGAAGTGGCCCCGGCCGCTGCGGCGACTGCCGCCCCGGTAGCGGCGAAACCCGCACCGGCCGCCATCCCGGCTGCCGCCAAACCCGCTCCAGCCCCTGCAGCCGCCCCGGCACCTGCGCGAGCTGCGGCGGCGCCGGTGGCCGACAAGCCTGCCAGTGAAGCCGAAACCACCGTGCGCGTTGATACCGCGCGCCTGGACGACATCATGAACATGGTCGGCGAGCTGGTGCTGGTGCGTAACCGTCTGGTGCGCTTGGGCTTGAACAGCGGCGATGAAGCCATGCAAAAGGCTGTGTCGAACCTCGACGTGGTCACCGCTGACTTGCAGACCGCGGTGATGAAAACGCGGATGCAGCCGATCAAGAAAGTCTTCGGCCGCTTCCCACGTCTGGTTCGCGACCTGGCACGCCAGCTCAAGAAAGAAATCAACCTGGAACTGGTGGGTGAAGAAACCGACCTCGACAAAAACCTTGTCGAGGCCCTGGCCGACCCGCTGGTCCACTTGGTGCGCAACGCCGTTGACCACGGCGTGGAAACCCCGGAAGAACGCGAAGCCTCGGGCAAGTCCCGCAACGGCAAGGTGATTCTGGCGGCCGAGCAAGAAGGCGACCATATCCTGCTGTCGATCACCGATGACGGCAAAGGCATGGACCCGGCGATTCTGCGCAATATCGCGGTCAAGCGTGGCGTGATGGACAAAGACGCCGCCGACCGCCTGACCGACACCGAGTGCTACAACCTGATCTTCGCCCCGGGCTTCTCGACCAAGACCGAGATTTCCGACGTGTCCGGCCGTGGTGTGGGCATGGACGTGGTGAAGACCAAGATCAGCCAGCTCAACGGCTCGATCAATATTTACTCGACCAAGGGCCAGGGCTCGAAAATCGTCATCAAGGTGCCGTTGACCTTGGCGATCATGCCGACCCTGATGGTGATGCTGGGCAACCAGGCGTTCGCCTTCCCGCTGGTCAACGTCAACGAGATCTTCCACCTCGACCTGTCACGCACCAACGTGGTGGACGGCCAGGAAGTGGTGATTGTGCGCGACAAGGCGTTGCCACTGTTCTACCTCAAGCGCTGGCTGGTGGCATCGGCCAAACATGAAGAGCAGCACGAAGGCCATGTGGTGATCTTGTCCGTGGGCACCCAGCGCATCGGCTTTGTCGTCGATCAGTTGGTGGGCCAGGAAGAAGTGGTCATCAAGCCTTTGGGCAAAATGCTGCAGGGAACCCCGGGCATGTCGGGTGCGACCATTACCGGTGACGGTCGGATCGCGCTGATTCTTGATGTTCCGAGCATGCTCAAGCGTTACGCCGCACGGCGTATTTGATTCTGGTGGGGCAGGGCGGTATTGCCCGCCCCGCCTAACGGAGTGTTTATGGCAGTCAAGGTCCTGGTGGTGGACGATTCGGGTTTCTTCCGCCGCCGCGTCTCGGAAATTCTTTCCGCCGATCCAACGATCCAGGTGGTCGGCACGGCCACTAACGGCAAAGAGGCGATTGATCAAGCCATTGCGCTGAAGCCGGACGTGATCACCATGGACTACGAGATGCCGATGATGGATGGCATCACGGCAGTTCGACACATCATGCAGCGCTGCCCTACGCCGGTGTTGATGTTCTCCTCGCTCACTCATGAAGGCGCCCGGGTCACCCTGGATGCGCTGGATGCGGGTGCGGTGGACTTCCTGCCGAAGAATTTCGAAGATATCTCGCGCAACCCCGAGAAGGTCAAGCAGATGCTGTGCGAGAAGGTGCACAGCATTTCGCGCAGTAACCGTCGCAGCCTGTTCAGTGCGCCGGCGCCTGCACCGGTTACGCCGCCGCCCGCAGCCCCGAGCACCTTTGGTCGCCCGGCACCTGCGCCGGTTGCGCGTCCGGCCGCCGCTCCTGCGCGTGCAGCTGCGCATTCGCCTGCACCCAAGCGCAAAGCCTACAAGCTGGTGGCCATCGGTACGTCCACGGGCGGCCCGGTTGCCTTGCAGCGGGTGTTGACCCAGCTGCCAGCCAACTTCCCGGCGCCGATCGTGTTGATCCAACACATGCCGGCTGCGTTCACCAAGGCATTTGCCGAGCGTTTGGACAAACTGTGCCGCATCAGCGTCAAGGAAGCCGAGGATGGCGACATCCTGCGTCCTGGCCTGGCGTTGCTGGCCCCGGGCGGCAAGCAGATGATGGTGGATGGCCGTGGTGCGATTAAAATCCTGCCGGGCGACGAGCGTTTGAACTACAAGCCGTGCGTGGACATCACCTTCGGTTCGGCAGCCAAGTCCTACGGCGACAAAGTTCTGGCGGTGGTGCTCACCGGCATGGGCGCCGACGGCCGTGAAGGCGCACGCCTGCTCAAGCAGGGCGGCAGCGCGATTTGGGCCCAGGACGAAGCCAGCTGCGTGATCTATGGCATGCCCATGGCCATCGTCAAGGCTGACCTGGCCGACGCCGTCTACAGCCTGGACGACATCGGCAAGCATCTGGTGGAGGCCTGCCTCTGATGGATGTCTTGAGCCTGATTGGCATCACCATGGCGTTTGTCGCGATTATCGGCGGCAACTACCTTGAAGGCGGCCACCTTGGCGCCTTGGCCAACGGCCCGGCGGCATTGATCGTGATTGGCGGCACGGTGGGCGCAGCGTTGTTGCAATCGCCGATGAGCTCGTTCAAACGTGCGATGCAGATCCTGATCTGGATTATCTTCCCGCCGCGCGTCGACCTGCCCGGTGGCATCGATCGCGTGGTCAATTGGAGCCTCACCGCGCGCAAGGAAGGCCTGCTGGGCCTGGAAGGCGTGGCCGATGCCGAGCCCGACAGCTACGCGCGCAAAGGTCTGCAGTTGCTGGTGGACGGCGCCGAGCCGGAAGCGATTCGCAGCATCCTGGAAGTGGACTTTCTCACCCAGGAAAGCCGCGACATCAACGCCGCCAAAGTCTTTGAAAGCATGGGCGGCTACGCGCCGACCATCGGCATTATCGGTGCGGTGATGGGCCTGATCCACGTGATGGGTAACCTGGCCGACCCGTCGCAGTTGGGCAGCGGGATTGCCGTGGCGTTTGTCGCCACCATTTACGGCGTGGCGAGTGCCAACCTGGTGTTGTTGCCGGTGGCCAGCAAGCTCAAGTCGATTGCCATGCGCCAGTCGCGTTACCGCGAAATGTTGCTGGAAGGCCTGTTGTCGATTGCCGAGGGTGAGAACCCGCGCTCCATCGAATTGAAGCTCCAGGGCTTCATGGATTGATGGGAGGGATTGAGTGTGAGCCGTCGCCGCCGCGAGCCTGAAGAACACGTCAACCATGAACGCTGGCTGGTGTCCTACGCCGACTTCATTACCTTGCTGTTCGCGTTTTTCGTGGTGATGTACTCCATCTCATCGATCAATGAAGGCAAGTACAAAGTCATTTCCCAGGCGCTGGTCGGCGTGTTCAACGACACCGACCGTGCCCTCAAGCCGATTCCAATCGGCGAAGAACGACCCAAGACCGTGACTCCGGCCAAGCCGCTGGTCTACGACAGCGATGAAACCGCCGCTGGCATCGGTGGCACCAGCGACCCTCTGAAAAGCATCGCCGACGACATCAGTGCCGCGTTTGGCGACCTGATCAAATCGAACCAGATGACCGTGCGCGGCAATGAGTTGTGGGTGGAGATCGAGCTTAACTCCAGCCTGCTGTTCGCCAGCGCCGACGCGATGCCGAGCGACCAAGCGTTCACCATCATCGATAAGGTGGCGGCGATCCTCAAACCGTTTGAAAACCCTATCCACGTCGAAGGCTTTACCGATAATTTTCCGATTGCCACCGCGCAGTACCCGACCAACTGGGAGCTGTCGTCGGCACGTGCCGCGAGCATCGTGCGCATGCTTGCGATGCAGGGCGTGAACCCTGGCCGGTTGGCGTCGGTGGGCTATGGTGAGTTCCAGCCGGTGGCCAATAACGCCACGGCGGAAGGCCGCGCGCGTAACCGTCGCGTGGTGCTGGTGGTGTCGCGCAACCTAGATGTTCGCCGCAGCCTGACCGGTACCGGCACCGCTAATGCAACACCGGATGCGGCCTTGAAGCGGGCTGGCACACAAACTGCACCGCCAACCGTTAAGCCGTCGGTTCGTCAGAGTGCCGTCAATTCTCCGTCACCGGCTCAATAACTTTATGCATTGTCTCGGTCGCGCTTTAGCCCACCGGGAGGAATCAACCGAATGAGAGTCTGGGCAGTTGCCAATCAAAAGGGTGGGGTCGGCAAGACCACCACCTCCATCGCCTTAGCCGGCTTGCTGGCTGAGGCGGGCAAGCGTGTGGTCGTGGTCGACCTCGACCCGCATGGCTCGATGACCAGCTATTTCGGCTACGACCCTGATGCGCTGGAGCACAGCTGCTACGACCTGTTTCTGCACAAGGGCAGCGTGCCTGCCGACCTGCCTGGGCAACTGCTGCTGCCCACCAGTAACGAAAGCATTTCCCTGCTGCCGTCCAGCACCGCGCTGGCCACCCTTGAGCGCCAGTCGCCGGGGCAGAGCGGCTTGGGCTTGGTGATCGCCAAGACCCTGGCGCAGCTGTGGCAGGACTTCGACTACGCCATCATCGACAGCCCGCCGTTGCTCGGCGTGCTGATGGTCAACGCCTTGGCGGCCAGCCAGCAACTGGTGATCCCGGTGCAGACCGAGCACCTGGCGGTCAAAGGCCTGGAACGCATGGTCAGCACCTTGGCGATGATCAACCGTTCGCGCAAACAGGCGCTGCCGTTCAGCATCGTGCCCACCCTATTCGACCGTCGGACCCAGGCGTCTCTCGGCACTTTACGTGTGTTGCGTGACGCTTACCCCGAGACCATCTGGAATGGCTATATTCCGGTGGACACGCGCCTGCGTGACGCCAGCCGCGCGGGCCTCACGCCTTCGCAGTTCGACGGCAAAAGCCGTGGTGTGCTGGCCTACCGTGCGTTGCTCAAGCATTTGCTGTCGCAGCAACTTGTGGCGCAGGTGGCGTGATGAACCGTCCCGTTCAACTCAAGACCCGGCCGCAACTGGCACTGGAATCCTACCTGGATGCGTTGCTGCAGGACGCGACCGAGGAGGAGCTGCCGGAACCGATTCTGGTACTTGAACCTGCCGTCGTAGAGCCCGAAAGCGCGCTGGATGAATTCCAGTTGGCGGTGCTCGAAGAACAAGCCCGCGATGCGCACGTCGTGCCGGTTGTTGTGCCGGTTGCGCCGGTTGTTGTGGCGCCTGTTGTGGTCGAGCCTGTGGTGGAAGTCCATCTGCCACCGAGCATCACGCCGCCGCCGGTGACCGGTGATGGCCGACCGTCGTGGGCCGCCGAGCCGTTCGAATGCCTGCTGTTCGACGTCGCCGGGTTGACCCTGGCGGTGCCGCTGGTGTGCCTGGGTTCGATCTATTCGCTGGAAGGCCAGGAGCTGACGCCACTGTTCGGGCAACCGGAGTGGTTCCTCGGCATCCTTCCAAGCCAAGCCGGCAACCTCAAGGTGCTGGACACCGCGCGTTGGGTCATGCCCGACCGTTACCGCGATGACTTTCGCCAGGGCTTGCAATACGTGATCTCGGTGCAGGGCTACGAGTGGGGGCTGGCGGTGCATCAAGTCAGCCGCTCGTTGCGCCTGGACCCAAATGAAATCAAATGGCGCAGCCACCGGGGCCAACGGCCGTGGTTGGCGGGCACCGTGATTGAACACATGTGCGCGTTGCTGGACGTCGCTGAGCTGGCCGAGTTGATCGCCAGTGGCGCCGTCAAGGCGATGGCGCCGAACACACACAGTTGATTGAATAATAAGGCCCGCATGCGAGTGCGGTCAGCGAAGTACACACGCCGAGTAAAACGGCATTTGAAGGGGTCAGTGGTATGAATAAGTCAGCGTCCGCACAAGGTTTGGATGATCCGATCCTGCAATGGGTTACCTTCAAACTGGACAACGAGTCCTATGGCATCAACGTGATGCGCGTGCAAGAAGTGCTGCGCTACACCGAGATCGCGCCGGTTCCGGGTGCTCCAAGCTATGTGCTGGGCATCATCAACCTGCGCGGCAACGTCGTGACCGTGATCGACACCCGCCAGCGTTTTGGCCTGGTGCCGACCGAAGTCAACGACAACACCCGTATCGTTATCATCGAAGCCGACAAGCAAGTGGTCGGGATCATGGTCGACAGCGTGGCCGAAGTGGTTTACCTGCGCCAATCGGAAGTGGAAACCGCGCCGAACGTCGGTAATGAAGAGTCGGCCAAGTTCATCCAGGGCGTGTGCAACAAGAACGGCGAGCTGCTGATTCTGGTTGAGCTGGACAAGATGATGAGCGAAGAAGAATGGTCGGATCTGGAGAACATCTGATTGTTTCTTGAAGCAGCGGTGATTGTCCTGGCCCTGTTGTGGGCTGGGACGGTGGCGTTCCTGCTGCGCTATATGCGCCAGCAACGGGAATTGGCCTTGCAACAGGCCGAGCGCGATGCCGTGCGTGACCGGCGCATCCTCGACCTGGTCAAGCGTGTGGATCACTTCCAGCAGAGTGCGGTGAAGGTCGGGGACGAGGTGCATGAACTGCGCGCGGTCCTGGCGCCGTTGCCGGACAAGCTGGCGCAGATCGAACAGCGCGACCCTTCGAGCCTGTCGTTTGCCCAGGCGGCGAAGCTGGTGGGCATGGGCGCGACCGTGGATGAGCTGACCCAGTCGTGCGGGTTGACCCAGGCTGAGGCGCAGTTGATGAGTAAGTTACACAAGAGCTGATGTGCTTGTTTAGCGGATTTTCCCGGTCAGCTGGAGCCTGATACAGTCCTTGTAGCAAGGTTGCTCGCTGACATCGGGCCTGTCGTCGACGTAGAAGCCATCGCGATTGGGCATCTCCAAGTGGGTGAGGGTGGCCGCATCAACGGTGGCGCTCGCTTCCAGTAGCTGGTTCTGGTTCAGGATATACCCCACCACCGCGTACACCTGATCATTGCTCAATGATTGCGGTTGTTGGAACGGCATGGTGCGCCGCACGTAGTCGAACAGGGTGGTGTAGGGCCAATAACTGCCGACGGTTTTTATCGGCTTGGGTGTGGGCAGGGAGCCTGATACACCTTCTCACCTTCCTTGACGGTGCCTTGGCCGGGCGGCAGGTTGTTGCCATCGGGTGCAACGTCAATGTTCCAGCTGGTGATGTAGTGTTCGGTCACGGGGCGGCCCACGCCGCACGAACAAACGGCGCTGCCATCGCGGGTTTATCGTCAGCTGAGTCGTTGTTCATTTTTGCTCTCCTGATCAAAAATGTTTAGGCGACTTACCAGCGCTACGCTGCACCTATCTGTTCAAGATAGTCGCTTTTAATGGCATGCCTTGAAATCAACTCCCACATAACGAACGGCCAATTTACTTATTATTAAAAGCACTAAAAAACTGTCATTTTTAACAGTGTTCGGGCGGCGGCCCACTCGCTACATTTCAGTGCGTGATGATAACGCGCAAACAATCCGAGCCACCCACCGGTCATCCGTATCCAAGCGATAAGGGGATCGACAATAAAAGAACGTTGAAGGCACCCGATCAAGTTGCATGGACGCTTCTTTAATACCTTCGATCGAACTGAATATGCCGAGTAAAAAAGTAATGCCTGGCGCCGCCAATGAACAGAAAGCCAAGGCCCTGACCGTGCCATCTATTTCTTTGTTCTCAAACCCTGATAACAGCGATCAGGCAAACTTGCTTATTCAGTTTCTTGATCAGTTCGATCAGTTACCACACACTCGCATCTTACGTGAGCATGCCTACGCAAGGCTGGGCACCCCAGGCGGAATGGGGATCAACGTAGGGTGTGGTTGTGGCTCCGTCGTCGACGGGCTTTTTCAGCGTGGTTTGTCATCCGTGGGTGTTGATTTGAGTTGCGCGATGATCGAAACGGCACAGTCACGCTACCCTGAGCAGTCTTACCGTGTGAGCGATGCACTGACCATCGATGCGCCGGATGAAGCGTACGGCTGGTAGTGGTCGGAGCGCGTCTATCAGCACATCAGCACCCCGAAAATTGCACTTAAAGAGGCATGGAGAGTGCTGGCTCCCAACGGTCGGGTATTATTAATAGACCCGGTTTGGGAGGCGTATGTCATTTACTCACATTACCCTGAACTGACGCGCGCCATCGTGCGTGCGTTTGCAGACAGCTTGGCGAATAGTCACGCCGCCATCAGCGCTGCGGATCGTTTGTCCGAGCTTGGCTTTGTCGATGTACAGGTGAGCGTTGTGCCTGCGTTGCACACAGAGCTGTCGGATGTATACCCGTTACTTATCGCGCCTTTGGTAAGTCATGCGGTCGACAGCAAGGTCATCAGTGTTGAAGAGTCTGCTCAGTGGTTAAATGATCTTCAACGCCTCGCTGAGCGGGGCCGTTTTTTTGCATGCATGTCCAGACTGATCACCACGGCTCAACGGCCAAGTTGCTAGTGTTCCGCTCGAATCCCTCGCCTATCGCTCGCAGTTGAATCTGCGGGACATGTCATAGCGCCATGCATGAGCATGGCACTTTTGCGTCTTTGTGCTGACCAAGCCTGTAACTGTAGGAAGTTTTACGCACAAGGATTTGAAATGTCTTTCCACGCTTTTGTTGGCATAAAACTGTCTGGTTTGCGGCGGCCCTGTGCCGCCGTCTGCGCTTGTATGGGCGCTATTTTTCTCACGGGCTATTAAAAGGACACAGGGATGAACGCCACACGTAATGGAGTGTACGGCGCCGCTTTGATGCTGGCGGCAGCAGCGCTGGGCGGTTGCGCCTCGTCGATGAGCGTCACCAACGAGCCCGGGGTGAAAATGGGCGACAGCTATGCGCAGGTGCTCGCCGTAGTGAGCCGCAACAATACCGTGACCAAGCAGGTCGAGGGTCAAGGCTTCCGAGCGCAAGGCTACTCGAAGATGTTCCAAGATTGCCGCACCAAGTACTTCATCTTCCAGGGCGCCGATGGCTTGCAGATGGTGAGTTTTGAGCCGGCGCCGCAGTTGTCGGTCGAGCAAAATTGCCGCCAGCCGTAACCGGCCCTTTCTTCCCCTGCGAGTTGAATGCTGATGACTGTTTTGCGTGTTATTCCCGTGGCGCTTCTGGTGCTGCTGACGGGGTGCGGCCAGGTGGCGAACATCCGTTCCCTGTCCACCGGCTACGCCCCACCGCAGTCAGGCGAGACCGCTCGTGTGCGGTTGATCACCGACGGCCTGGTGCGCGCAGTGCCGGGGCGCGATTGCCTGGACTGGAATGTGCCGGGCGCCGGGGTGATGGCGTCGACCAAATCCGGCTTCCCTGACCACAACGGCGAAAGCCTTGGCATGCCCGGGCCGATTTATACCTGGAACGGCGCGGTGACCACGGAGCTGGTGGTGCCGGCGAACAAGCCCATCGCGCTGCATTACCTGGGGCAATTGCAGTATTCCCGACAATGCTTCAGCAGCATGAGCTTCGTGCCGCGCCCCGGAGTGGATTACATGGTGCAGGCGACTATCTACGCGAACTGTTCCATCCAACTGCATGAACTGCCTGCGCACGGTCAGCAATGGGAGCCTGTAGAGCCCACGCCCAAGGGCAAGCTGTCGATGTGCAACGCGATGGATAACTTCTAGCGGGGCAATTAATTTGCAACCTCGATGGCTTTTTTCCCCACCGCAAAGGTCCACATCCTTCAAGCATCTTTGACTTCAGGAGTAAGCCCACCATGACCACCCCCAAGGCACTGTTGATTCTGCACGGCAAGCAAGCCCTCAACGAGGACGTGCGCGCCGCCGTGCAGGCCCGGCGCGAACAGGGCTGGGAACTGGCGGTGCGGGTGACATGGGAGGGCGGTGACGCCCAGCGGCTGGTCAACGAAGCCTTGGCCGATGGCTATACCCACCTGATTGCCGGTGGCGGCGACGGCACCTTGCGCGATGTGGCCGAGGCGATGGCATTGGCCAAAACCGACGCCAGCCTGGTGCTGATGCCACTGGGCACTGCCAATGACTTCGCGCGCGCCGCCGGTGTGCCGCTTGAGCCTGCCCAGGCGCTGGCGCTGCTGGATGTGCCGCCAAGGGCCATCGACCTCGGCCAGGCCGGTGGGCAAATATTCCTCAACATGGCCACGGGCGGCTTCGGCAGCCAGGTCACCGCCAACACCTCCGAAGATCTGAAGAAAGTGCTGGGTGGCGCGGCCTACCTGTTCACCGGGTTGACGCGTTTCAGTGAATTGAAGGCCGCCTATGGCGAGCTGGAAGGGCCGGGCTTCCATTGGAAAGGCGACTTACTCGCGCTGGGTATCGGCAACGGTCGTCAGGCGGGCGGTGGGCATGTGCTATGCCCCGGCGCGTTGGTCGATGATGGCTTGCTGGATATCAGCATTCTGCCCGCGCCCCAGGAGGTGGTCGGCACGCTGATGACCCTGATGAGCCAGGGCTGGGGCCTGGACACTATGTTTGTGCGGGCGCGCCTGCCCTGGGTCGAGATCAAGGTGGCCGAAGGGCTGTACATCAACCTCGATGGCGAACCGTTGAAGGGCGATGACCTGCGTTTTTGCGCACTGCCCAAAGCCTTGCGCGTGCACCTGCCGCTGGGTTCGCCGTTAGTCGTCCAAGCTGATGATCTGCTCGCGAACGGCGAATAACACCAGGCCCGCCACGTCGAAAATCTGCAGGCGCTTCATGATCTGCGAGCGGTGCGCTTCCACGGTCTTGATGCTCAGGCCCAGGCCGTGGGCGATTTCCCGGGTGGACTTGCCGCGCACGATCAAACGCAGGATTTCCAGCTGGCGCGCCGTCAGGTTATGGCTGTGGGCGACAGGGGCGCTCTGGCCCTGGTTGCGAATCAGCGCCTGATTGATCACCGTGTGGGCAATCGCGGGGCTCAGGTAACGCTCGTTGTTGCGCAAGGCCTGCAGGGCGTGTTCCAGCTCGCTGGCGGTGGTGTCTTTGAGCAGGTAGCCATGGGCGCCGGACTCCAGCGCACGCATGATCAGCTCCGGGTCGGTGTTCATCGACAGGATCAGCACCTTGCTCTTGGGGTAGGCCGCCTTGAGTTGCTGCAAGGCATCCAGGCCACCGACGTGCTTCATTGACAGGTCCAGCAGCACGATGTCTGGCTGCAGTGTGCTGAACTTCTCCAGCAACTGCGCGCCATCGCTGGCTTCGCCGATCACTGTGTAGCCGGGCGTATCTTGGATCAGCGCACGTACGCCGGCCCGAATCAGTGCGTGGTCATCCACCAAGAGTAAATTGCAGGTCACTGGAGAACCTTAGGGGAACTGGCCCGTTCGAGGGCGCGCGGCGCCCAGGGGAAAAGCGCGTCGATCCGGGTCCCTTTGCCAGGCTGGCTGGTGACGGACAAGGTGCCCCCCAACTGATCTATCCGCTCGGACATACCGGCCATGCCCCGTTGGCCTTCTAGCCCTGGGTTGATGGCAGGCGAGAAGCCCAGGCCGTCATCGCAGATCATCAGCGACAGGCCTTCGGGCAGGCGTTGCAGGCGTACCAACAAATTGTGTGCCTGGGCGTGGCGAAGCATATTGGTCACCGCTTCCTGGGTGATGCGAAAGGCCGCCACGGCCATTTCTTCCGGGATGCCGGTCAGCCGTTGCTGGCATTCGAGGCTCCAGTGCACTGGGGTGTTTTCCAAGGTCTTGAGCAGGTGCGCGCGCAGGCTCGCCTCCAAACCCAGGCTGGCCAGCTGCCTTGGGTTGAGGATGGCGGACACGTCGCGCACCTTCGCCAAGGTTTCATTCAGGGTGTTGCACAGCACAGTACATTGGCTTTGCAGGTCGTCAGGCAGGCGGCGTTTGAGCCATTCGCTTTGCAGCTTGGCGGCGGTGAGCAATTGGCCGATGTCGTCATGCAATTCGCGGCTGAGGCGATGGCGCTCGTTTTCTTGCACTTGCAGCAAGCGATCGGCCAATTCCTGCGGCTGGAATTTTATCGATTTGCGCGAACTCCACTGTTGCAGGCCCACCACCAGCAACGTGGCCAGGTTCAGCAGCAGGACCGATAACGGCAACGGCGCGGATTGGGTGTAGGCCCACAGGCTGACCAGCAATGAGCAAAGGCACAGGGCGAGAACGATGCGACGGGCATTGCTGCGGGACACGGATCTGGCGATGAGTGACTTTAGGCTGGCGTACATAGCGGATGGAGCCAATGAAGGTTCGCTGCGGGAAGACCGGTCACGGCAGCTGACAGGGCTCTGTTTGGAATACGGGGCCGAAACATTTGCATACTTTATGAAGTTGAGTCACTTCGAGCGGTGCATAGTACCACCACTATTACCGTTGGTCGCCTGGCGCCTCGCGTGACCGGTTTATTAACCACACGGACACGCCCTGGGCCTAATTCTAGAGTTAGAGAATCCCAGAGTTCAAAGAGGGCAGATATAGAGGGTGTAATTGTATTTATTAAGTTGCTTTGTAGCGTTATAGCGTTGATGGCTAATTGATATGTCTTGCGTCGTTTTTAGATAACTCGCCGATTAAAGACGACCTCGCCAACACTCAAGACGTGTGATGCAGGCGCTGCTGCGGTTTAAAGCCGTAGTCTTTCTGCGGGATCTGCAACGTGACTGTCGCGATCAATTTAGTTTGCTCGCTTTCATCCAGGGTCAACTCACCGGTCCGGGAGTCGATCAATTCCAGTTGCCAGGCCAGCAGCGTCAAGCAGTCATGCAGGGCATTCAACGCCTGGTCATGCAGTTCCATAGGGCTTACGGCATTGGCAATCAGGTACTGAATATGCCGGGAGAATTCGCTGATGGCCTGCAGCGCCTGGCCTTCGGCCTTTTCAGCCAGCTTGGCCAGGCTGGCTTTCATGCAGTCGATGGCATCGCTGTCGTTGCGGATCAAATGCAAGTGGTTCAAGCACTCCTGCGACTTGGCCAGGAGCGTCTCGGCTTCGAGCAGGAATTCGGGAAGTGCTGTTTGCCATTCGTTAGCATTATTCATCATGCAAGTCTCCGCAACATAAGGCCGGGTGATGAGATGCCGCACCGGGTGAATGGCGTAAAACTACCGCTGAAATATGACTGGAATCTGTAGCCCGTTTCTGAGATTTCAGTAGGACCGATACTTGATTGATTACGATTGCCGCGCGAGGCTCTGGGTATCAGGGGCGACTGCACAACTTCAGCTGCCGCCACGTGAATCACTGGAAGACCCGTGGGCCGAGGGCTTGGGATGGCAAACAAAAGCCTGACTCCATTCATGCAATGAGAATGGTGTCACATTAATGGCTATTAGATATTGCGAATATCAGGTTGGGCCTGATTGTGCATAGGGGAATCCCTTACGCAGCGGAACCTTGCGTCTATTTGCGTGTCGCGTAACGTTGCTATAGAGCCGTTTGGAGAGGCCGTTGCAGTAAAGCATGATGTCAGTGTGACATCAATGCATTTACGTGGCAATTTATCAGGGTCAAGGTCTGGCGCTTGCCGCCGATAACAGCCTTAAGTGAGCAGCACAATCCCATATCAGGAGCTTTCAATGGCCGGCATTCTCGACACGGTAGATCAACGCACGCAACTGGTGGGTGAGAATCGCCTGGAGATTCTTATGTTTCGCCTGGCCGGGCGGCAGCTGTTTGCGATCAACGTGTTCAAGGTGCAGGAGGTCTTGCAACTGCCCAAGCTGACCCTGATGCCCCAGCGCCACCCGTTCGTATGCGGCGTGGTCAACCTGCGCGGCCAGACCTTGCCGGTGATTGACCTGTCCCAGGCCATTGGCATGCGCCCGCTGGTGCCGGGGCCCAACAGCACGATTATCGTCACCGAGTACAACCGTTCGGTGCAGGCGTTCCTGGTGGGCGGCGTGGACCGCATCGTCAACATGAACTGGGAAGCCATCCTGCCACCGCCGGTCAGTGCCGGTCGTCAGCATTACCTCACCGCCATCAGCAAGGTCGATGACCAGTTGGTGGAAATCATCGACGTGGAAAAAGTCCTCGCCGAAATCGTGCCGTACAACGCCAAGGTTTCCCGCGAAAAACTCGAAGACCCAGTGCTGGAGCGCGCCCGTGGTCGCGAAGTACTGCTGGTGGACGACTCCAATGTGGCCCTGTCGCAACTGCGCGACACCCTTGGCCAACTCGGGGTGAAGATGCACATCGCCAGCGACGGCCTCAAGGCGCTGAACATGCTCAAAGCCTGGGCCGACAGCGGCGAGGTCATGACCGACAAACTGCTGATGATCTTTACCGACGCCGAAATGCCTGAGATGGACGGCTACCGCCTCACCACCGAGATCCGCAACGACCCGCGCCTGCGTGGGCTGTATGTGGTGCTGCACACCTCGCTGTCGGGCAGCTTCAACGATTCGATGGTCAAGAAGGTCGGTTGCGATAACTTCCTGTCCAAATTCCAGCCCGACAAACTGGTGGATGTGGTGCGCCAACGGCTGATGCTGGACGTAGTGCCGGCTTGACCTACTGTGTGGTAACCCGGCCTGCTCGCCATCAGTAACTTCGCCACACTGACATCCAGCGCCCTTTGATTCTGGGAGCGCCGTCCTATAGGGTGACGCTTCGTCCCCTTCAGGAAAGCAGGCCCATGCTTCGTCTCAGCGCGCTGTACCGTTACCCCTTGAAGTCCGGCAAGGCCGAAGTCTTGCAACACATCGGCCTGGATAAACTCGGGCTGGACGGGGATCGACGCTGGATGCTGGTGGACGAAGCCAGCGGGCGCTTTCTCACACAACGGGCCGTGGCGAAAATGAGCCAACTGGCGGCGTTGTGGAACAGTGCCGGTGGCCTGACCCTGAGTTCGCCGGGTTTCGCGTCGCTGGACGTGGCGCTGCCCGGCAATGATGCCGAGTTGCGCGGCGTGACCATCTGGCGCGATACCTTGCGGGTGCCGGATGCAGGCGATGCAGCCGCCGCCTGGGTCAGCGACTTTATCGGCAAGCCTACGCGGCTCGTGCAAATGCCGCTTGAGCGCGCGCGTACCACCGAGGCCGGTTTCGGCAACGATGATGACCAGGTGGCGTTTGCCGACGGTTACCCGCTGTTACTAATCGGCCAGGGCTCTCTGGACGACCTTTCCCAGCACGTTGGGCGGCCCATGGAAATGCTGCGTTTTCGTCCCAACCTGGTGATCGAAGGCGCTGAGGCATTCGCCGAAGACGGCTGGAAGCGCCTGCGTATCGGCGATGTCGAGTTGCGCGTGGTCAAGCCTTGCTCACGCTGCATTCTCACCACGATCGACCCCGCCACCGGCGAACGCAGTGCCGACCGCGAACCCTTCGTCACGCTCGATGCCTATCGTAAGACGGAAAATGGCGCGATGTTCGGCCAGAACTTGGTCAACGATGGCCCAGGGCGCCTGGAAGTCGGCATGCCGGTGACTGTTCTCGAGTAATTTGCGCTGCCCATAAAAAATGCCCGACTCCTGCGAGACGGGCATTTTTTTGACCGAGGCAAACTTAGCCGCGGTATTCGCACAGGTAAGCCGTATCCACCGCGACCTTCAGCTGGAACTTGCTGTTGGCCGGTACGTTGAACTGGCTGCCGGCGGCGAAGGTTTCCCACTCGCTGGCGTCAGGCAGTTTGACGCTCAGGGCGCCGGACACCACGTGCATGATTTCACGCTGGGCGGTGCCGAATTCGTATTCACCCGGAGCCATCACGCCGATGGTCGCGGGACCTTCTGCGGTGCCGAAAGCGATCGACTTGACGGTGCCGTCGAAGTATTCGTTGACTTTAAACATGGGTGAATCCTCGGAAAAGGGTCTGGAAAGGTTGGCCAGTATGCCCAAGGCCAGGGGAGCTGCCTAGACCGGCAAAATCAACGGCAGCAGGCGTGCGGTGTTGCGTGCATCCTCCAGCGCCCGGTGTTGCTGGCCATGGAACTGCATCCCGGCCAATTGCAGGGCGCCGTTAAGCCCCAGTGGCTTATCCAGGCGCCGCGCCTTGGCGAAGCGCTGCTTGAGGTTCACATGCGGTGTTTGCGCGAGCGCGCTGGCCAGGCCATGGCGTTGCCATTCCAGCTCTAGCTGCTTGCGGTCGTAGTCACCCCAGCTGGCCCAGCCTTCCAGGCGGGTTTGATGCTGGCCCAGCCAGCGCTCAAACAACGGCCACACCTCAGTCATCGGCGCAGCGCCGTCGATGTTGGCCTGGGTGATATGGGTTAATTGGCGGCAGAAGGGCGTCAGCAAAGGCCGACGCAGCGGCCGCACAAAGCGCTGGAAGTGATCCAGCTCACGGCCCTGGCGGTTTACCAGGCTCGCGCCGATCTCGATGACTTCCATCTCCGTCACGGGCCAGCCGCCTTCATCCGTTGTGGCTTCCAAGTCAATAATCAGCCAATGAGGCATCGCGCAGGTTCCCGTACTCTTCCCGTCCTGATGGGGATAGAGCGTAGCCCGGCCTTGTAGTTCCGCCTAGGGCTTTTCAATCTCCAACAAAACCTGGCGATTACGCACCTGATCGCCTGCAGTCACCTGCACGCCTTTGACCACCCCATCGATGCCGGCCGTCAGCGGGTGTTCCATTTTCATCGCTTCGAGCACCAGCAGCAGTTGGCCTTTAGTGACCGTCTCACCGGTGCTCACGCGTACATCGACGATGGCGCCGTCCATCGGCGCCTTGACGGTGCCGCTGCCGGCGTCGGCCTGGCGGCTGGCGACTTGCTGGGTGCGGTCGATCACCTTTACGCCGGGCAGCCAAAGCTGGGTATCGTCGAGGTGGTAGGCGACGCGGCGGCGGATGCCGTTGATCACCAGCGTGGCCCAGTGGCCGTCGGTGCTGAGGCTGCTGATGTCGATGCCGTTGGCCTGCAGGCGATTATCTTCCAGCACGCTGACGGCGATGTCGTGGGTCTGCCCGTTAATCTCCAGGCGATAGGTCCAAGGCACGCTGGCGTTGTTGCGCCAGCCCGCTAAACCTTGGCGGTGCGCGCGGGCGCTGTGTTGATAGAACAGCGCGGCGGCCAAGGCGATCTGCTCGTCCGTTGCGGCCTGGCGGGGGATTTCGTTGAAGTGTTCGGCGATAAACCCGGTGCTGAAGTCGCCGGCGATAAAGTCTTCTTGCTTGAGCAGGTCAATCAACAGCCGCTGATTGGTGGTCACGCCCAGCAACACTGTGTCCTCGACCGCCCGCAGCAATTTGCGCCGGGCCTCTTCGCGAGTGGCGCCATGGGCGATGATCTTGCCCAGCATCGCGTCATAGAACGGGCTGATGCGTTGGCCTTCGAGTACGCCGTGGTCAATTCGCACGCCGGCGGCGGGTTCCCAGCGCAGTACGTCACCGGTTTGCGGCAGGAAGCCTTGGGCCGGGTCTTCGGCGTACACGCGTACTTCCATGGCATGGCCGTGCAAGGTTACGTCCGCCTGGTTCAGTGGCAGCGGCTGGCCCGCGGCGATTTGCAGTTGCCAATCCACCAGGTCGAGGCCGGTGATCAGTTCGGTCACCGGGTGCTCTACTTGCAGGCGGGTGTTCATTTCCAGGAAGTAGAACTGCCCGTTGCGGTCGAGCAGGAACTCCACGGTGCCGGCGCCGACGTAATTGACCGCGCGCCCGGCCTCTAACGCGGCTTCGCCCATGGCTTGGCGCAGCTCGGCTGTCATCACGGGGCAGGGGGCTTCTTCGATGACTTTCTGGTGGCGGCGTTGGATCGAGCAGTCGCGTTCGCCTAGGTAGATGAGGTTACCGTGGCTGTCGCCGAACAGTTGGATTTCCACATGGCGTGGGTCGATCAGGGCGTGTTCGAGGATCAGCTCGTCGCTGCCGAAGGCGTTCATCGCTTCAGAGCGCGCGGTGCGCAGTTGGTCGAGCAATTGCGTGCTGTCGTGCACCAGGCGCATGCCGCGCCCACCGCCGCCGGCACTGGCTTTGATCATCAGGGGGTAGCCGATGCGCTGGGCTTCTTGTTGCAGGGTGGCGTCGTCTTGCTGGCTGCCTTGGTAGCCGGCGATGCAGGGCACGCCCGCCTCGAGCATGGCCAGTTTGGACCGGCGTTTGCTGCCCATCAGTTCGATGGCCTCGGGGCTGGGGCCGATGAAGGTGATGTTCGCGTGTTGGCAGGCGCGGGCGAACTCGGCGTTTTCGGAGAGGAAGCCATAGCCGGGGTGGATGGCATCGGCGCCTGTGATTCTAGCGGCTTTAAGGATGGCCGCGATGTTGAGGTACGACTGCTGGACCGGGGCTGGGCCGATGTTGACGGCTTCGTCGGCCATCTGCACATGCAGGGCTTGGGCGTCGGCGTCGCTATAGACGGCGACGGTGCGGTAGCCCAAGCCTTGAGCGGTGCGCTGGATGCGGCAGGCGATTTCGCCGCGGTTGGCGATCAGGATTTTGCTGAATGTGGGCATTGGTTTATCCCTGGGTAATCGGGTGTTTGTTCTGGCCCCATCGCAGGTAAGCCAGCTCCCACCTGTTGAAATGCGTTCTCCCTGTGGGAGCTGGCTTGCCTGCGATGGCGTCACTTGCACCAACTCGGCTTACGCTTCTGCACAAAAGCCTGCGTCCCCTCTATCCCTTCCACGCCAGTCACGGCCTCAGCAAACCACTGCGCCCCGCGATCCAATACGGCCTCAAGCGGCTCATCGGCACTGGCCAGTAACAAGGCTTTCGTCCGTCCATTCGCCCCCGGCGCGCACTGCAACACTTGCCCCAGCACCTCATCCAGGCGCTCCGCCAATGCCTGCGCATCGCTCTCGGCAAAATGCACCACCCCCAACCGGTGGGCCTCAACCCCATCAAATCGCGCCGCCGTCAGCGCCAGCCGTCGTGCCTGGGTCAGGCCGATACGCTTGACCACAAACGGCGCAATCTGCGCCGGCAACAAGCCCAGGCTGGTCTCCGGCAGGCCGAACTGCGCCTTATGATCGGCAATCGCAATATCACTCACACACGCCAGCCCAAACCCGCCGCCCAGCACGGCGCCTTGCAGCACGACGATCACCACCTGCGGCACGGCCTCGACTTCTTGCAGCAAGGTGCCGAACGCGCGGTTCAGCGCCTGCAACTGTTGCTTGCCGCCTGCGGTGACCATGTCCTTCACATCCGCCCCGGCACAGAAATGCCCGCCGGCGCCGCTGATCACCAACGCGCGCACTTGGCTGTCGAGCTGCGCCAATACCGCGCGCAGTTCATTGACCATCTCAAGGCTCATGGCGTTACGGTTTGCCGGGCGGTTGAGGGTGATGTGCAGCACGCCGTTATGCGGTTCGAGCAGCAAGGTGTTCATGATTTTTTCCCAGGCAAGGTGCCCATCAATTTGCAGATGATGCCCAGCATGATTTCGTCGGCGCCGCCGCCAATCGAGACCAGCCGCACGTCGCGGTAGGCGCGGGCCACGGGGTTGTCCCACATGAAGCCCATGCCGCCCCAGTATTGCAGGCAGCTGTCGCTGACTTCGCGGCCCAGGCGCCCGGCTTTGAGCTTGGCCATGGAGGCCAGGCGGGTCACGTCCTGGCCTTTGATGTATTGCTCGGTGGCCTGGTAGACCAGCGCGCGCAGGCATTCGATTTCGGTGGCCAGTTCTGCCAGGCGAAAGTGGATGACCTGGTTGTCGATCAGCGCCTTGCCAAAGGTCTGGCGCTCTTTGCAGTACTCAATGGTGCTGTCGATGCAGTACTCCAGGCCCTTGATCATGTTGGCCGCGCCGAATAGGCGCTCTTCCTGGAACTGCAGCATTTGCATCATGAAGCCCGCACCTTCATGGCCGATGCGGTTGCGCTGCGGCACGCGCACGCCGTCAAAGAACACCTGGGCGGTCTCGGAGCTGTGCATGCCGAGTTTTTCCAGGGGTGGGCTGACGCTGATGCCTGGCGTGTTCATCGGCACCATGATCAGCGACTTGTTGATGTGCGGCTTGTCGTCCGAGGTGTTGGCCAGCAGGCAGATAAAGTCGGCGCTGGGCGAGTTGGTGATCCACATTTTGCTGCCGTTGATCACGTAGTCGCCACCGTCCTTGCGTGCATGGGTTTTCAGCCCGGCCACGTCGGAACCGGCGCCGGTTTCCGAGACGCCGATGCAGCCCACTTGCTCGCCGCTGATGGCCGGGCGCAGGAACTCGTCGCGCAGCTCATCGCTGCCGAAGCGGGCGAGGGCGGGGGTGCACATGTCGGTCTGCACGCCGATGGACATCGGGATGCCGCCGCAACGAATGGTGCCGAACTCTTCGGCCGCGACGATGGAGTAGCTGTAGTCGAGGCCCATGCCGCCGAATTTTTCCGGCTTGGAAATGCCCAGCAGGCCGAGGTCGCCGGCCTTGCGGAAAATAGCGTGGATGGGAAAGCGCCCGGCTTTTTCCCATTCGTCCACATGCGGGTTGATCTCGCGGTCGACGAAGGCGCGGACGGTGCGGCGCAGTTCCTGGTGTTCTTGGGTGAAGATCATTGTTCTTGTTCTCCCTGTGGGGACGCGGAGCGTCCTGGGCTGCATTCCCACGTGGAGCGTGGGAACGATCACGTTAAAGGCGCGCTACACCGAAGCTGTTGGGCTGCAACTGCCGCACCTCGGCTTCATGGCAAATATCCAGCAGGTAACCCAGCAGCGTGCGGGTATCGCGTGGATCGATCAGCCCGTCGTCCCACAGATTCGCGCTGCCATAGAGCGCGGTGGACTGGCTGTCGAGCTTCTGCGCAGTGACCTGCTCGAGCATGTCCAGCACCTTGGGGTCGGGCACCAAACCCTCCTTGAGTTGCTTGGCCTCGGTGACGATACGCAGCACCTTGCCCGCTTGCGCGCCGCCCATCACCGCCGTGCGGCTGTTGGGCCAGGCGAAGATAAAGCGCGGGTCCAGGCCACGGCCGCACATCGCATAGTTGCCGGCGCCGTAAGAACCGCCAACCACCACCGTGAGTTTAGGCACCCGCGCGTTGGCCACCGCCTGGATCATCTTCGCGCCGTGCTTGATCACGCCTTGCTGCTCCGACTCGGTGCCCACCATAAAACCGGTGGTGTTGTGCAGGAACAGCAGCGGCGTGCGGCTCTGGTCGCACAGCTGGATAAACTGTGCGGCCTTGCTTGCGCCTTTGGGTGTGATCGGGCCGTTATTGCCGATCACGCCAACGGCACGGCCTTGGATATGCAAATGGCCGCAGACGGTGTGGGCATCGAACTCGGCCTTGAATTCGAGAAAGTTGGAGCCGTCCGCCAGGCGCGCGAGGATTTCGCGCACGTCGTAGGGTTTTTTCGGGTCGTCGGGGATCAGCCCCAGCAGCTCTTCGATGGGATACAGCGGCGCGGTGTAAGCCCGTTGCGGCGCAGATGGCTTTCGATCATCCCAAGGCAACAGGCTGACGATTTCGCGCACGATGCGCACGCCATCAGCATCGTTTTCGGCCAGGTATTCGGCCGTGCCGGCGGTTTGCGCATGCATCTCGGCGCCGCCCAATTCTTCATCCGTCGCCACTTCACCAGTGGCGGCTTTGAGCAGCGGCGGCCCGGCGAGGAACAGCTTGGCCTTGCCGCGCACCACCACCACGTAATCCGATAGCCCCGGCTGATACGCACCGCCCGCCGTGGCCGAGCCGTGCACCACGGTGATCTGCGGCAGGCCCATGGCCGACATGCGCGCCTGGTTGGCAAAGCTGCGCGCGCCTTCGACGAAAATCTCGGCGGCATAGTTGAGGTTGGCGCCGCCGCTTTCGGCGAGGGTCACCACCGGCAGTTTGTTTTCCATGGCGATCTGTTGCAGGCGCAGGGATTTTTTCAGCCCCGTGGGGGAAATGGTGCCGCCCTTGATCGCGCTGTTATTGGCCACCACCAGCATGCGCACGCCGCTGACGTAGCCGATGCCGGCGATCAAGCCGCCGCCGGCCGCGCTGCCATCTTTGTCGTCGTGGAGTTTGTAGCCGGCCAGGCTCGCCAGTTCCAGGAACGGCGCGCCGGGGTCCAGCAGCAGGTTGAGGCGCTCGCGCGGCAGCAGTTGGCCGCGCTTGTCGAACTTGGGTTTAGCTTCCTGTGCCTTGCTCAGCAGGGTGTGTTCCAGCTGGCGCAGCTGCGCGATGGCAGCCAGCATCGCTTCGCGGTTTTGCGCGAACTGCGGGCTGTGGGCGTCGATCAAGCTTTCAATCACCGGCATGCTTTATTGCTCCACCTTGAGTACATCCGGCAGGTAAGCGCGGTGAAAACCATTGAAAGGTTCACTCGGCGGCTGCGCTTTGGGCAATGGCCAGGCGCGGCTGCCCAGGCTGGCGGCGCCGTCGATGCGCAAGGTGCTGCCGCTGATGAAGGCGGCGGCGGGGCTGAGCAGAAACACGATGGCCGCGCTGACTTCCGATTCGGTGCCGATACGCTTGAGCGGCACGTGTTCACGCAAGGTCGGGATCACCGCCTTGAACGCGCCTTCGTAGGTGTCCATGCCGCTTGAGGCAATCCAGCCCGGCGCCACGGCGTTGACGCGCACCCCGGCATAGCCCCATTCGAACGCGGCGGTCTTGGTGAAGTTGTCCATGCCTGAGCGCGCCGCGCCCGAGTGGCCCATGCCGGGCATACCGCCCCACATGTCGGCGAGCATGTTGACGATGGCGCCGCCGTGCTTGCTCATCGACTGGTTGAACACTTCCCGCGCCATCAGGAACCCGCCGACCAAATTGGTGCGCAGTACGGTTTCAAAGCCCTTTTGGTTGATCGAGGCCAGGGGCGATGGGTATTGGCCGCCCGCGTTATTCACCAGCCCGTGAATCGGCCCGTGTGCGTGAATGACCTGTGCCACCAGCGCTTTTACCGCCTCTTCATCGCGAATATCGCACGCCTGCCAATGGGCCGTGCCACCGTCTTCGGCAATTTCCGCCGCCACCGCTTGCAGTTTTTCCGGCTTGCGGCCCACCAGGATCACACGGGCGCCGAGGGCCGCCAGTTCATGCGCGGTGCAGCGGCCAATGCCGCTGCCGCCACCGGTGACGATCACGGTTTGCCCTTGGAACAGGTCGCTTTTGAAGATTGAGGCGAAGGCCACGGCAACGCTCCTTTATTTGAATTGATCGGCGATGTGTTGCGGCACAGCAATGGGGATTTCCAGCAGTTGCTGGGCGAAGGCTTTGCCCTGCGGGTCGATGCGCAGGCTGGCGATACCGCCGCCGCCCAGGGCGTTTTCCAGCAGAAAGTTCAGGCTGTGGCTGCCGGGCAAGTACCAGCGCTCGACGCGGCCGTGGACGGGGTCGAGCACGTGGCTCATCCAGTCGACGATCACTTGCGGGGTCAGCACTTCGGCGATCCACGGCAGGTAGTCGGGGTGGCGGGCGATCACGCCGATATTGCTGTGGTTGCCCTTGTCGCCGGAGCGTGCAACGGCCAGTTTCACCAGCGGCACGCTGGCATCGGCGCGGCCTTGGGGCTTGGGCGGATCAATCGGCGCGGCCGGGGTGCACAGTGCATCGGCCACTGGCAGTTCACAGCGGTGGTGCTGGCCTTGGAGGTCGATCATCAGCTCGCAGGAGGATTTATCAACGAGGAACGAAAACAGCCGAATCAGCGGATACACCGTCGGCCGTCCACCGACGATCCCGGTCAGCCCGGGCGCCATGCCGGTCGCCGCCTGGGCGATCTCGCGGGCGAATAGCACCAGCGCCTGTTTGCTCGGGTGGCGCACCGCGAGTTTGACCACCACTTCGCGGCAGTCCTGGCGTTGGGCGTGGGCGCCGTAGGTGGCTTCGCTGCCGAGCAATTCAATGTTCACTTCGGTGTAAGGCGCCCAGCCGCGCTGGCTGAACAGTTCCGAGGTCTTGTTGATGATCGCCTGGCTGACCCGCTCGGCCTTGGCCACCGCGTCGATCCCGGCGATCAGGCAACTGGCGGTGCAACGAAAGCCGTCCGGGTAGGTGGCGCTGACCTTGTATTGATTGGTCGGCGGCAAACCCTTGGCTCCGTGCAGGCGCACGCTGTGTTTACCTTGCTGCTGCAATTTGACCTGGCTGAAATCGCAGATCACGTCGGGCAGCAAGTAGGCGCGCGGGTCGCCGATCTCATACAGCAACTGCTCGGCCACGCTGAGTTCGCTGATCAGCCCACCCGTGCCGTCGACCTTGTTGACGGTGAACTGGCCGTCGGCGCTGACCTCGACGATGGGGAAACCGATGTGCTCGTAGTCCGGCACGTCGCGCCAATCGGTGAAGTTGCCGCCGGTGCACTGCGCGCCGCATTCGATGATATGCCCGGCGAGTGCGGCCTGGGCGAGGCGGTCGTAGTCTTGCCACGACCAGTTGAATGCATGCACCAGCGCGGCGCTGACCACGGCGCTGTCGACCACGCGGCCGGTGATGACGATGTCTGCGCCCCGTTCCAGAGCGGCGGCAATGCCTGGCGCGCCGAGGTAGGCGTTGACGGAGACGCACATCGGCGGCAGCGGCGCGCCATTGAACATATCGGTGACGCCGTGCAGGTGCTTGAGCTGCGGTTGCAGGTCATCGCCCAACAGTACGGCGATTTTCAGCGGGATTTGCGCCTTATCGCAGGCCGCTTGCAGGGCGGCGGCGCAGGCCTGCGGGTTGATGCCACCAGCATTGCTGATCACGCGGATGCCCTGGCGTTGGATATCGCCCAGCAGCGGCGTGAGCACCTCGACAAAATCGGTGGCGTAGCCGGCCTGGGGATCTTTCATCCGCGCACCGGCGAGGATCGACATCGTGACTTCTGCCAAATAGTCGAACACCAGGTAATCCAGCGCGCCGCCGTGCACCAATTGGGCGGCAGCGGTGCAGGTATCACCCCAAAAGGCGCTGGCGCAGCCGATACGAACCGTCTTGCTCATGAGAAATCCTTCCTCTAATGGCTGGTGCCGAGACTACCAAGCAAGCGCTTGGTTTGTAAACTAGGCGCATAAGTTTTGCCCAAGCGCTTGCTTGGCTGGCGGCCACGGCCTAAATTGCCGCCCAAGACGTCAGCACACGTGAAGGAGAGAGGCATGGATGAGCAGAAAGCCCTACGGGTGATGCGCACCATGGTCGACGGCGGCCAATTGACCGACCCCGACAGTGCCCGGGGCAAATTGCTGCAAACCGCAGCTCACCTGTTTCGCAACAAAGGCTTTGAGCGTACCACCGTACGTGACCTGGCCAGCGCGGTGGGCATTCAGTCCGGCAGCATCTTTCATCACTTCAAGAGCAAGGACGAGATCCTGCGCGCGGTGATGGAGGAAACCATCCACTACAACACGGCGATGATGCGAGCATCGTTGGAAGAAGCGAACACCGTGCGTGAGCGTGTATTGGCGCTGATCCGCTGCGAATTGCAGTCGATCATGGGCGGCAGCGGCGAAGCCATGGCGGTGTTGGTCTACGAATGGCGCTCACTGTCGGCCGACGGCCAGGCCCAGGTGCTGGCGCTGCGTGACGTGTATGAAGAGATCTGGCTGCAGGTGCTGGGCGAGGCCAAGGCCGCCGGTTACATCAGGGGCGATGTGTTTATCACCCGGCGCTTCCTGACCGGTGCGTTGTCTTGGACCACCACTTGGTTTCGCGCCCAAGGCAGCCTGACTTTGGAGCAATTGGCCGAAGAAGCCCTGCTGATGGTGCTGAAGGCCGATTGAGGTGCAAGCCATTAATTTGCCGATGGAAAGTTGTCTCACCTGACAAAAACGCCTAGCTTATCGCCATCAGAGTATTAAACGGTGTGTGTCTCAATGTTTTCGCCATCGCGGCTGGCTGCAGGACTAACTATATGGGCACTGGGCACCGCGTGGGGTGTGCCGGCTTCGGCTGCGCAATTGGTGAGGATCGGCGCCGCGCATTTCCCGCCCTACACCGTACGCCCTGAGCAAGGCGCCGACACCGGTTTACTGCCGCAACTGGTCGAAGCCCTGAACGCCTCGCAAACCGACTACCAGTTTGTGCTGGTGCCGACCTCCATTCCACGGCGCTTCCGCGATTTCGAGCAAGGCCGGGTCGACATGGCGATCTTCGAAAACCCCGACTGGGGCTGGCAGAACATTGCGCATACCGCGGTGGACATGGGCCTGGAAGACGCGGAAATCTTCGTCGCCCAGCGTGGGGCCGGTCGCGACCAACACTATTTCGCCGACCTCAACGGCAAGCGCCTGGCCTTGTTCAGCGGTTATCACTACGCCTTCGCCAACTTCAATCCTGACCCCAAGTACATGGCCGAACACTTCAACGCCACGTTGACTTATTCCCATGACAGCAACTTGCTGATGGTGGCGCGTGGGCGTGCCGATATCGCGCTGGTCACGCGTTCGTACTTGAGTGATTTCATGGTGCGCAATGCGGACATGGCCGGGCAGTTCCTGGTCTCGGAGCGTATTGACCAGGTGTATCACCACTACGCGTTGCTGCGGCCCAAGGCACCGATTACCGGGGCGGCGTTTGCCGAGTTGCTCAAGCGCCTGCGCGATAATGGGCAGATGTTGAAGATCTTCGAGCCGTATCGCATTGATGTGACGTCGATGCGCTGAGGTCTATGTGTTGAAGAGGCTTGTTGTGGCGAGCCCGCTCGCCACAAACAAGCCTGTTCACTCTTTGATCAATCAAACCCTGCGCGCAAACGTATCGCTGTGGTTGCCCGACACCTTGCGGCAATGCACCAGCGCATCACGAATCATGAAATTCACCAGGGTCGGTGACACACCGAGTTCCTTGGCGATGTCCTTTTGTGGTACGCCGTGCAGGCGGTACATCTCGAACGCATAGCGGGTGCGTTGTGGCAGCTCCGTCAGGGCGTCGGCGATGTTTTCCAGGGTGTTGAAGTTGATGTGGGAGGTTTCCGGTGATGCGCCGTGAATAACCACATTCAAGCCTTCCTCTTCCGTCCCGGAGTATTTGAGCTCCAGGGCCTGCTTGCGGTAGTGATCAATCGCCAGGTTGCGCACGATCTGGAACAGATAACTCAATTGGGCCTTGAACGATGACGTGATCGTCGGCGCCGATTGCAGCCGGAAGTAGGCGTCCTGCACGACGTCTTCGGCACGCGAGCGGCAGCCGGTAATGCGTGCCGCGATCTTCACCAGAATCAAACGATTGTCGACGAATGCCTGGAGAAGCGGTGAGTCGCACCTGCCTGTGGATACTTGTTCCGTCATGGAAATCACCTTGTCGCAAAAGAGTTAGGGGAGGGCATCCTTGCTGAGGCCTCCTACACATCGGGCAACAAATTATGCTTAATGATAATGATTGTCAAATGAGAAGGCGAACTAATCTTATGCCTGTTTGGAAGGTGTGAACCGCGTCTCGCTCCTCTCCCGCGACTAATTATTTGCCCGCTCCGTCCGTTCTCATGGGTGACAGGTCCGTTAACAAACGGCCAAGGATCAGCGCCCGCAGGAGGACGACATGGGTTTGTATCGTGCATACAGCGTGTTTTTGTTTGGAGACCTAAATTGATGAGTGCCTCCACGCGACTGCGCCTGTTTTGCCTGCCCTATTCGGGGGCCAGCGCCATGGTTTATGCGCGTTGGCGCCGGGCTTTGCCGGATTGGTTGCACGTGTGCCCGCTGGAGTTGCCGGGGCGTGGCATGCGCATGGATGAACCGTTGCAGCGCGATATCAAGGCCTTGGCAGCGCAGCTTGCGGATGAGATCAGCCGTGACCTGAGCGGCCCCTATGCTCTGTTCGGCCACAGCCTCGGCGGCTTGCTGGCATTTGAGCTGGCCCACGCACTGAATGAGCGCGGCGTGCCTGCGCCACTGGCGTTATTCGCCTCTGGCACCGCCGGCCCGGCGCGCCGTGATGTGAGCGAATACGCCATCGCAAAGACCGACCAACAACTGATCGCCCGCCTGCGCGAACTGCAGGGCACCGCCGAAGAAGCCCTGGCCAACCCCGAGCTGATGCAGTTGATGCTGCCGATTCTGCGCGCCGACTTCCTGCTCTGCGGCAGCTTCACCTACGGCCAGCGCGAGCCGCTGGGCATGCCGATCCATGTGTTCGGCGGCAAGCAAGACAGCGTGCGCGCCGAGCAGTTGCTCGACTGGCAGGCCGACACCGCCAGCGGCTTTTCCCTGGACATGTTTGATGGTCACCACTTCTTCCTCGTGCAGCACGAAAGTGCCGTGCTGCGCTGCCTGCGGCGCTATGCCGACGAACACCTGGCGCGCTGGCGCAATGGCGCGGCGCGGCCACTGGCCGCCGGCTAAGCGCTCTCTAATTCTCGATTTTCCCGTAAGCCGATTTCAGGCAGGAACCCCATGATGGACGCCTTCGAACTTCCCCGCACATTGGTCCAGTCCCTTCAACGTCGTGCCGCGCAGACCCCGGATCAGGTAGCGCTGCGCTTCCTCGCCGAGTCGGCCGAGCACAGCGTCGTGCTCAGTTACCGTGACTTGGACCAACGCGCCCGTACCATCGCCGCCGCCTTGCAGGCCAATGCGGCGTTGGGCGACCGCGCGGTGCTGTTGTTCCCCAGCGGCCCGGACTACGTCGCGGCGTTCTTTGGTTGCCTGTACGCCGGGGTCATCGCGGTGCCGGCTTATCCGCCCGAATCCACGCGTCGGCATCACCAGGAGCGCCTGCTGTCGATCATCGCCGATGCCGAACCTCGCCTGCTGCTGACCATCGCCAGCCTCGGCGGCGGCCTGTCACAGATCGACAACGCACCGCCGGTGCTGAGCGTCGACACCCTGGATGCGCAGATCGCCGACGGCTGGGTCGAACCCGAACTGCACGCCGACGACATCGCCTTCCTGCAATACACCTCCGGCTCCACCGCATTGCCCAAAGGTGTGCAAGTCAGCCACGGCAACCTGGTGGCCAACGAAGTGCTGATCCGTCGCGGCTTCGGCATCGACCTCAACCCGGATGACGTGATCGTCAGCTGGCTGCCGCTGTACCACGACATGGGCCTGATCGGCGGCCTGCTGCAACCGATCTTCAGCGGCGTGCCGTGTGTGTTGATGTCGCCGGCTTACTTCCTCGGACGGCCATTGCGCTGGCTCGAAGCGATCAGCGAATACGGCGGCACCATCAGCGGGGGGCCGGATTTCGCTTATCGCCTGTGCAGCGAGCGGGTCAGCGAATCCGCCCTGGAACGCCTGGACTTGAGCAAGTGGCGCGTGGCGTATTCGGGCTCCGAACCGATCCGCCTCGACACCCTGGAACGCTTCGCTGAGAAGTTCGCGGCCTGCGGGTTCACCTCGAACAATTTTTTCGCCTCCTACGGCTTGGCCGAGGCCACCCTGTTTGTCGCCGGCGGCACCCGTGGCCACGGCATCCCGGCCTTGCGCCTGGACGAACAAGCGCTGGCGGCGAATCGTGCCGAGCCGGGGCAAGGCAGCGCGATCATGAGCTGCGGCACCTGCCAGCCGGAACACGCGATGTTGATTGCCGACCCGCACACGTTGAGCGAGCTGCCGGATAACCGCGTCGGCGAGCTGTGGGCCACCGGCCCGAGCATCGCCCACGGCTACTGGCGCAACCCTGAGGCCACTGCCAAGACGTTCGTAGAACAGGCTGGCCGCACCTGGCTGCGCACCGGCGACTTGGGTTTTATCCGCGAGGGCGAGGTGTACATCACCGGTCGCCTGAAAGACCTGCTGATCGTGCGCGGCCACAACCTGTATCCCCAGGACATCGAACAGACCATCGAGCGCGAGGTGGAAGTGGTGCGCAAAGGCCGCGTCGCCGCCTTTGCCGTGAATGATCAGGGCCTGGAAGGCATCGGCATCGCCGCCGAAATCAGCCGCAGCGTGCAGAAAATCCTGCCACCCGAAGCGCTGATCAAAGCCATCCGCCAGGCCGTGGCCGAGGCCTATCAACAAGCCCCGAGCGTAGTTGTATTGCTCAACCCCGGCGCCTTGCCCAAGACGTCCAGCGGCAAGGTGCAGCGCTCGGCGTGTGCCCTTCGCCACGCCGACGGCAGCCTCGACAGCTATGCGCAGTTCCCCGACCTGCACGTGCAAGCGAGCGATGCGGCGTTGGAAACCGAACTGCAAAGCCAGATCGCAGCGATCTGGTGCGAGCAGTTGCAGGTCGCAACTGTCGCGGGCGATGACCACTTCTTCCTGCTCGGCGGTAACTCCATCACCGCCACCCAAGTGGTTGCGCGCCTGCGAGAAACCCTGGGCCTGGAGCTGAACCTGCGCATGCTGTTCGAAGCGCCGACGCTTGCGAGCTTTGCCGCAAACGTCGCGCAATTGCAGCAGGACGGCGGCATCGCTCAAGGCGCGATTCATGCCTTGTCGCGCCAAGACGACCTGCCGCAATCCCTGGCACAAAATCGCCTGTGGATCACCTGGCAACTCGACCCGCAGAGCAGCGCCTACACCATCCCCGGCGCCTTGCGCTTGCGCGGTGAGCTGGACGAAGACGCGGTGCGCGCCAGCTTCCAGCGCCTGATCCAGCGCCACGAAGCCCTGCGTACCCGCTTCTACGAGCGCGACGGCCAGGCCTTCCAGCGTGTGGACGCAAGCATCGAATTCGACCTGCACGTCATCGACCTCAGCGACCTGCCCGCCGCCGAGCGTGAAGCGCGCGCGCAACAGATCCGCGAAGACGAAGCGCGCACCCACTTCGACCTGGAAAAAGGCCCGCTGCTGTGGGTGACCCTGGTACGTCTGGACGATGAAGAGCACCAATTGTTGGTCACGCTGCACCACATCATCGCCGACGGTTGGTCGCTGAATATCCTTATCGATGAATTCTCGCGCCTGTACGCTGCCGCGACCCAGGGCCAAACCCTGGCGCTGCCGCCATTGGCCCTGCAATACGCCGACTACGGCAACTGGCAGCGCCAATGGCTGGCAGAAGGCGAAGGCCAGCGGCAATTGGCGTATTGGAAAGCGCAGTTGGGCGAGGAGCATCCAACCCTGAGCCTGGCCACCGACCACCCGCGCTCGGCGCAGCAACGCAACAGCGCCTCGCGCCATAGCGTGCGCCTGGATGCAGGCCTCAGTGCCGCGATTCGCCAGACCGCCCAGGCCAACGAATCCACACCGTTCATGTTGCTGCTGGCGGCGTTCCAAAGCCTGCTCTACCGCTACAGCGGCCAGCGTGATATTCGCATCGGCGTGCCGAATGCCAACCGCTCGCGCCAGGAAACCCAAGGCCTGGTCGGCTTCTTCATCAACACCTTGGTGCTGCGCGCCGAGCTCGATGGGCGACTGCCGTTCAACCAGCTGTTGGCTGCAACCCGCCAAACGGCGTTGGGTGCCCAGGCCCATCAGGACCTGCCGTTCGAACAACTGCTGGAAGCCTTCCCGCAAGCCCGTGAACAAGGCCTGTTCCAGGTCATGTTCAACCACCAGCAGCGCGACTTGAGTGCCTTGCGCCGCCTGCCGGGGATGCTCGCCGATGAGCTGGCGTGGCACAGCCGCGAGGCCAAGTTCGACCTGCAACTGCACAGCGAAGAAGACCGCAACGGGCGCCTGAGCCTGTCGTTCGACTACGCCGATGAATTGTTCGACAGCGCAACCATTCAGCGTCTCGCCGAGCACTTCATCAACCTGCTGCACGCCGTCTGCGAGCAACCGCAACAGGCCATCGGCGACCTGAAGCTGATGCAAACCGACGAGCAGCAGCCGTGGAGCGAAGCGCCGTGCGTGCCCGCGCAGCAATGGTTGCCCGAGTTACTTAACCGGCACACCTCGGACAGCACCGCATTGGTCTGGCAGGGCGCCAGCCTGACCTTCGCTCAACTGCACACCCAGGCCAACCGCCTGGCCCATTACCTGCGTGACAAAGGCGTCGGCCCGGATGTGTGCGTGGCCATCGCCGCCGAGCGTTCGCCGCAACTGTTGATCGGCTTGCTTGCGATCATCAAGGCCGGTGGCGCCTACGTGCCGCTGGACCCGGATTACCCCGCCGACCGCCTGGCCTACATGCTCCAGGACAGCGGCGTACACCTGCTGCTGACCCAAACCTCGCTGCTGGAGCTGTTACCGGCCACCGAAGGCGTGTGCGTGATCGCCATGGACAGCCTGCACCTCGACAGTTGGCCGACCCAGGCGCCGGGCCTGCACTTGCACGGCGATAACCTCGCCTACGTGATCTACACCTCCGGCTCCACTGGCCAGCCCAAAGGCGTGGGCAATACCCATGCGGCACTGGCCGAGCGCTTGCAGTGGATGCAGGCCACGTATCAACTCAACGAAACCGATGTGCTGATGCAAAAGGCGCCGATCAGTTTCGACGTGTCGGTGTGGGAATGCTTCTGGCCGCTGATCACCGGTTGCCGGTTGGTGCTGGCCGGCCCCGGCGAGCATCGCGACCCGCACCGCATCGCGCAGTTGGTGCAGGAGCACGGCGTGACTACCTTGCACTTTGTGCCGCCGCTGTTGCAGCTGTTTATCGATGAGCCGTTGGTGGCCGAATGCACCAGCCTGCGCCGCCTGTTCTCCGGCGGCGAAGCCTTGCCTGCCGAGTTGCGCAACCGCGTATTGGCACGCCTGCCGGCAGTGCAACTGCACAACCGTTATGGCCCGACCGAAACCGCGATCAACGTCACCCATTGGCAATGCAAAGCCGAGGATGGCGAGCGCTCGCCGATTGGCCGGCCGCTGGGCAATGTGACCTGCCGTGTGCTGGACGAACACCTCAACCCACTGCCCGCCGGTGTGCCGGGCGAACTGTGCATCGGCGGCATCGGCCTGGCGCGTGGTTACCTCGGCCGCGCCGGGCTGACCGCCGAACGTTTTGTCGCCGACCCACTGGGCGAGGCGGGCGCACGCCTGTATCGCACTGGTGACCGTGTGCGCTGGAGCGCTGACGGCGTGCTCGAATACCTCGGCCGCCTTGATCAGCAGGTCAAACTGCGTGGCTTTCGTGTGGAACCGGAAGAAATCGAAGCGCGCCTGCTCGCCATGGACAGCATCGCCCAGGCCGTGGTGCTGGTGCGCGAGCAGCAGTTGATCGGCTATTACACCGCCGGTACCGAGTTGGACGAACAAGCGGTAAAAACCGCCTTGGCCGCCGAGCTGCCGGAGTACATGGTGCCCGCGCAACTGATGCGCCTGGACGCCATGCCCCTGAGCCCCAGCGGCAAACTCGACCGTCGCGCATTGCCCGAACCGGTGTGGCAAACCCGTGAACACATCGAACCCGAAACGCCGTTGCAGCAGCAGATTGCGGCGATCTGGCGCGAAGTCCTCGGCCTGCCACGTATTGGCTTGAGCGACGACTTCTTCGCCCTCGGCGGCCACTCGTTGCTGGCCACGCAAATCATCTCGCGCACCCGCCAGGCCTGCGACGTCGAGTTGCCATTGCGCACCTTGTTCGAAGCCAGCGAGTTGGGCGCGTTTGCCGAGCAAGTCGGGCTGATCCAAGCCTCGGGCCAGCGCAACCAGCAAACCGCCATCGCCAAAGTCGACCGCAGCGCGCCGGTGCCGCTGTCCTATTCGCAGCAGCGCATGTGGTTCCTCTGGCAGATGGAACCGGACAGCCCGGCCTACAACGTCGGCGGCATGGCGCGCCTGCGCGGCGTGCTGGATGTGGGGCGTTTCGAGGCCGCGTTGCAAGCCTTGATCATGCGCCACGAAACCCTGCGTACAACGTTCCCGAGCGTCGACGGCGTGGCTTATCAAAAGGTCGCGCCGCAAACCGGCCTGCGCATGGATTGGCAGGACTTCTCGGCGCTGAACGACACCGAGCGCCAGCGGCGTCTGCAACAGCTTGCCGACCACGAAGCCCACACGCCCTTCAACCTGGAAACCGGGCCACTGCTGCGCGCATGCCTGGTCAAGGCCGCAGAGCAGGAACACTACCTGGTGCTGACCCTGCACCATATCGTCACCGAAGGTTGGGCGATGGACATCTTCGCGCGTGAACTCAGCGCGCTGTACGAAGCCTTTATCGACGAGCGCGACTCGCCGCTGGCGCCGTTGCCGGTGCAGTACCTCGACTACAGCGTGTGGCAGCGCCAGTGGCTGGAGTCCGGTGAGGGTCAGCGCCAACTGGATTACTGGATCGCACAGCTTGGGCATGAGCATCCACTGCTCGAACTGCCCGCCGATCGCCCACGCCCGCCGGTGCAAAGCCATCAGGGCGAGCTGTACCGCTTCGACCTGAGCGATGAACTGGCCGCCCGCGTGCGTGCCTTCAATGCCGAGCGTGGCTTGACCCTGTTCATGACCATGACCGCCACCCTGGCCGTGTTGCTCTACCGTTATAGCGGCCAGACCGACCTGCGCATCGGCGCGCCGGTGGCCAACCGGATTCGCCCGGAAAGCGAAGGGCTGATCGGCGCCTTCCTCAACACCCAGGTGCTGCGTTGCCAGCTCAATGGGCAGATGAAAGTGGGGGAGTTATTCGAGCACGTGCGCCACACCGTGATTGAAGGCCAGTCCCACCAGGACCTGCCGTTCGACCACGTGGTGGAAGCCCTGCAACCCCCGCGCAGCGCGGCGTACAACCCGCTGTTCCAGGTGATGTGCAACGTGCAGCGCTGGGAATTCCAGCAGAGCCGCCAACTGGCCGGCATGACTGTCGAGTACCTGGCCAACGATGCACGTGCAACCAAGTTCGACCTCAACCTGGAAGTCACCGACCTCGACCATCGCCTGGGTTGCTGCCTAACCTACAGCACCGACCTGTTTGACGAACCGCGCATTGCGCGCATGGCCGAGCATTGGCGCAACCTGCTGGAGGCGTTGATCGCCAACCCGCAACAGCGCCTCAGCGAACTGCCGCTGCTGACGGCGACCGAGCAGCGTGCGCTGCAAAACAGTTTGGGTGTCGAGGCCGGTGAGCATCGCCTCGATCAGTGCATCCATCCGCTGTTCAGCCAGCAGGCGAATAATCGTCCCGATGCGCCTGCGCTGACCTTCGCCGGTGAGACGCTGACCTACCGCGAACTGGACGCCCGCGCCAACCGCCTGGCCTGGATGCTGCGCGAGCGCGGCGTCGGCCCTCAAGTACGTGTTGGCCTGGCGCTGCCGCGTTCTTTGGAAATGGTGATTGGCCTGTTGGCGATCCTCAAAGCCGGCGGTGCCTATGTGCCGCTGGACCCGGAATACCCGCTGGACCGCTTGCACTACATGATCGAAGACAGCGGCATCGGCCTGCTGCTCAGTGACGCGGCGATGTTTGAAGCGCTCGGTGAACTGCCGGCGACGGTGGCGTGTTGGTGCCTGGAAGATGACCTTGCGGTGCTCGCCAATTACCCGGCCAACGAGCTGCCCTTCATCAGCCTGCCGCAACACCAGGCGTACCTGATCTACACCTCCGGCTCCACCGGCAAGCCCAAAGGCGTGGTGGTGTCCCACGGTGAAATCGCCATGCATTGCCAGGCGGTGATCGAGCGTTTCGGCATGCGCCCGGATGACTGCGAACTGCACTTTTATTCCATCAACTTCGACGCCGCCACCGAGCGTTTGCTGGTGCCGCTGCTCAGCGGTGCGCAGGTGGTTCTGCGAGCCCAGGGCCAGTGGGATGCCGAAGAAATTTGCGCGCTGATCCGCACCCATCGCATCAATATTCTGGGCTTTACCCCAAGCTACGGCAGCCAGTTGGCGCAATGGCTGGCGACTCAGCACCAGACCTTGCCGGTGCGCATGTGCATCACCGGCGGTGAGGCGCTGACCGGCGAACACTTGCAGCGTATCCGCGCGGCGTTCAACCCCGAGGTGTTTTTCAACGCCTACGGCCCGACCGAAACCGTGGTCATGCCGCTGGCCAGCCTGGCGCCGGAGCAGTTGGAAGAGGGCGCCGCCAGCGTGCCGATCGGCAGCATCATCGGCGCGCGTGTGGCCTACATTCTCGACGCCGACCTGGCGCTGGTGCCGCAAGGCGCGACCGGCGAGTTGTATGTCGGCGGGGCCGGTCTGGCCCAGGGTTACCACCAGCGCCCGGGCATGACCGCGGAGCGCTTTGTCGCCGACCCGTTTGCCACGAAGGGTGGCCGTTTGTACCGCACCGGCGACCTGGTGCGCCAACGCGTCGATGGCCTGGTGGAGTACCTGGGCCGTGTCGACCATCAAGTGAAGATTCGCGGTTTCCGTATTGAGCTGGGCGAAATCGAAACCCGCCTGCTGGAACACCCAGCGGTGCGCGAAGCGGTGGTGCTGGCGTTGGAATCACCCAGCGGCAAACAGCTGGTGGCCTATCTGGTCAGCGACGCCGACCACGGCACCCTGCGCGAGGCGCTGAAGGCACACCTCAAGGCGCAACTGCCGGACTACATGGTGCCCGCGCACTTGATCGTGCTGGACAGCATGCCGCTGACCGCCAACGGCAAGCTCGACCGTCGTGCCTTACCGCAGCCGGACCCGGAGGCGAATCGCCAACAATACGTGGCGCCACGCAATGAGCTGGAGCACACCCTGGCCGCGATCTGGTGCGCCGTATTGAACGTGCAGCAAGTCGGCCTGGACGATAATTTCTTTGAACTGGGCGGCGACTCAATCTTGTCGATCCAAGTGGTCAGCCGCGCGCGGCAAGCTGGAATTCACTTCAGCCCGCGCGATTTATTCCAGCACCAGACCGTGCAAACCCTGGCTGGCGTGGCCACGCGTTCCGAGCAGGTTACCGCCGAGCAAGGGGTGCTGACTGGCAGCTCAGGGCTTACGCCGATTCAGCATTGGTTCTTCGATACCGAGATGCCTAATCGTCAGCACTGGAACCAGGCGTTGCTGCTAAAACCGCTGCAACTGCTCGAACCTCATCGCCTGGAGCAAGCGCTGTTGGCGGTGCTGGAGCACCACGACGCCCTGCGCTTGAGCTTCACCCCGCGCGACGCCCAATGGCACGCCGAGCATTTGGCCGTGCCGCAAGGCGGCGTACTGATGCAGGCGCAAGTGCGCGATATGCAGCAGTGCAGCGCGCTGTTCACCGACACCCAACGCAGCCTCGACCTTGAACACGGCCCGCTGCTACGCGCCTTGCTGGTGGACGGCCCGCAAGGTCAGCAACGCCTGCTGATCGCGATTCATCACCTGGTGGTGGATGGCGTGTCGTGGCGCGTGTTGCTGGAAGACCTGCAAACGGTTTACCGCCAGTTGAGCGATGGTCAGTCCGTGAGCCTGCCGGCCAAGACCAGCGCCTTGCGCGATTGGGCTGCGCGCTTGCAGGCATATGCGAGCAGCGAATCCCTGCGCGAAGAGTTGGCTGTGTGGCAAGACCAGTTGGCCGGCCCGCAGGTGGTATTGCCGGTGGATCGCCCGAGAGGCACGCGGCGCAATCGCGATGCCGACACCGTCAGCGTGCGCCTGGATGCCGAACACACCCGCCAGTTGTTGCAACAGGCGCCAAGCGCCTACCGCACCCAGGTCAACGACCTGCTGCTGACGGCCTTGGCCCGCGTGCTGTGCCGCTGGAGTGGGCACGATTCAGCGCTGATTCAGCTGGAAGGCCATGGTCGTGAAACCTTGTTTGATGACGTCGACCTGACCCGCAGCGTCGGCTGGTTCACCAGTGCTTATCCGCTGCGTCTTACACCGCAAGCAGAGCAGGGCGCGTCGATCAAGGCGATCAAGGAGCAACTGCGCGGCGTGCCGCACAAAGGCTTGGGCTACGGCGTGCTGCGTTACTTGGCGGACGATCTGTGCCAGCAGACCATGGCCGCCCTGCCAAGCGCCGACCTCACCTTCAACTACCTCGGCCAATTCGACCAGAGCTTCGGCGCCGATGCGCTGTTCCATCCATTGGATGAGTCGGCCGGCCTGGCCCATGACCCGGATGCGCCGCTGCCCAACGCGTTGAGCGTCGACAGCCAAGTGTATGGGGGTGAATTGGTGCTGCGCTGGACCTTCAGCCGCGAGCGCCATGATCAGCAGACCATTAGCGAGCTGGCCGATGCCTACCTCGCCGAACTGCAAAGCCTGATTGCCCACTGCCTCAAGGACGATGCCGGCGGCCTCACGCCTTCCGACTTCCCGCTGGCCCACCTGAGCCAAGCACAACTCGACAGCCTGCCGATTGCGGCCGGCACCATCGAAGACGTCTACCCGCTGACGCCGATGCAGGAAGGCTTGTTGCTGCACACCCTGTTGGAACCGGGCACCGGCCTTTACTACATGCAGGACCGTTACCGCATCCACAGCGCGCTGGACCCCGAGCGTTTCGCCCAGGCCTGGCAGGCGGTGATCGCCCGTCACGAAGCCTTGCGTGCGTCGTTCTGCTGGAACGTCGGCGAAGATATGTTGCAAGTGATCCACAAACCGGGCAGCACGCCGATTGAGTACCTGGACTGGAGCGCCGATCCGGAAAGTGAACAGGAGCCGCGTCTGCAAGCGCTGCTCAAGGCCGAGCGTGAAGCCGGTTTCGATCTGCTCAACCAAGCGCCGTTCCACCTGCGCCTGATCCGCGTCGGCGAAGCGCGCTACTGGTTCTTGATGAGCAACCACCACATCCTCATTGATGCCTGGTGCCGTTCGCTGCTGATGAATGACTTCTTTGATATCTACATGGCCCTGAGCGAAGGTCGCGAAGCGCAACTGGCCACGCCGCCGCGCTACCGCGACTACATCGCCTGGCTGCAACGCCAGAACCTCGCCGAAGCGCGCCAGTGGTGGCAGCAGAACTTGCAAGGTTTCGAGCGCACCACGCCGATCCCGAGCGACCGGCCGTTTCTGCGTGAACACGCAGGTCACAGCGGCGGCATGGTGGTGGGCGACTGCTACACCCGCCTGGATGCCCGCGACGGTGCGCAACTGCGTGAATTGGCGCAGGCCCATCAACTGACCGTCAACACCTTCGCCCAAGCGGCCTGGGCGTTGGTGCTGCGTCGCTTGAGCGGGGAGCGTGACGTGTTGTTTGGCGTCACTGTGGCCGGGCGCCCGGTGGAAATGCCCGAGATGCAACGCACCGTCGGCCTGTTCATCAACAGCATTGCGCTGCGGGTGAAACTGCCTGAAGACGATCAGCACTGCAGCGTACGCCAGTGGTTGAGTGGCTTGCTCGACAGCAACATGCAGCTGCGCGAGTACGAATACCTGCCGCTGGTGACTATTCAGGAACACAGCGAGTTGCCCAAGGGCCAGCCGCTGTTCGACAGCCTGTTCGTGTTCGAGAACGCGCCGGTGGAAGTCTCGGTGCTGGACCGTGCGCAACGCCTGAACGCCACCTCGGATTCCGGCCGCACCCACACCAACTTCCCGCTGACCGCGGTGTGCTACCCGGGCGATGACCTCGGTTTGCACCTGTCCTACGACCAGCGTTACTTCGACGAAACCACCGTGCAAGGCATGCTCGGTGAGTTTAAGCGGCTGTTGCTGGCGTTGGTGCAGGGCTTCCATGGCGACATGGCCGACCTGCCGCTGATCGGCGAGCAAGAGCGTGAATTCCTGTTGGACGGCTGCAACCAGAGTGAGCACGCCTACCCATTGGAGCGCAGCTACGTCGAGCTGTTTGAAGCGCAGGTGGCCGAGCATGCGCAGCGCGTCGCCGCCAGTTGCCTTGACCAGCAATGGACCTATGACGAGTTGAACCGGCGCAGCAACGGCCTGGGTTACGCGCTGATTTCGGCGGGTGTCGGCCTGGATCAACCGGTGGCGTTGCTGGCCGAGCGCAACCTGGATCTGCTGGGCATGATCATCGGCAGCTTCAAGGCCGGCGCCGGTTACTTGCCGCTGGACACGGGCCTGCCAAGCCAGCGCCTGAGCCGCATTATTGACCTGAGCCGCACGCCGTTGCTGGTGTGCACTGAAGCGTGCCGCGAGCAGGCGATTGAGTTGTTGGAAGGCACCGACTGCCAGTTACTGGTGTGGGAGGAAGTGCCGGGCCGTGGGGAAAATCCAGGAATCTACAGCGGCCCGGACAACCTTGCCTACGTGATCTACACCTCGGGCTCTACCGGCCTGCCCAAAGGCGTGATGGTCGAACAGCGCGGCATGCTCAATAACCAATTGAGCAAGGTGCCGTACCTTGACCTGAGCCCGGCGGATGTAATCGCCCAGACGGCTTCGCAGAGCTTCGATATTTCCGTGTGGCAATTCCTCGCCGCGCCGCTGTTCGGCGCGCGGGTGGATATCGTGCCGAACACTATTGCGCATGATCCGCAGGGGTTGCTGGCGCATGTGCAGGCCCAAGGCATAACCGTGCTGGAAAGCGTGCCGTCGCTGATCCAGGGCATGCTCGCCCAGGAGCGCATGAGCCTGGACGGCCTGCGCTGGATGCTGCCGACGGGCGAAGCGATGCCGCCGGAGCTGGCGCACCAATGGTTGCTGCGTTATCCAGAAATTGGCTTGGTCAACGCGTACGGCCCGGCGGAATGTTCGGACGACGTGGCGTTCTTCCGTGTCGACCTGGCGTCTACCCGTGGCACTTATCTGCCGATTGGTACGCCGACCGACAACAACCGGTTGTACGTGCTCGATGGCGCACTGGAGTTGGTGCCACAAGGTGCTGTGGGTGAGTTGTGCGTGGCGGGTACCGGTGTGGGCCGTGGTTACGTCAGCGATCCGCTGCGTACAGCGCAGGTGTTTGTGCCCAACCCGTTCGGTGAGCCGGGCGAGCGTCTCTATCGCACCGGCGACCTGGCACGTCGGCGCAGCGATGGCGTGTTGGAATATGTGGGCCGTATCGATCATCAGGTGAAGATTCGCGGCTACCGCATCGAGCTGGGTGAAATCGAAGCGCGCCTGCATGAACAGCCCCAGGTGCGTGACGCGGCGGTGGGGGTGCAGGAAGGCGTCAACGGCAAGCATCTGGTGGGTTACTTGGTGGCGGCGGACGACGTGTTGAACCCAAGTGATCGCCTCGACCGCATCAAGCAACGCCTGCGCGCTGAACTGCCGGAATACATGGTGCCGCTGCACTGGTTATGGCTCGAGCGCCTGCCGCTGAACGCCAACGGCAAACTCGACCGCAAGGCCCTGCCAGCCCTGGAGATCGGCCAGTTGCATAGCCAGGACTACCTGGCACCGCGCAACGAGCTGGAAACCACCTTGGCTGCCATTTGGGCTGAGGTGCTCAAGGTTGAGCGAGTAGGCGTACAGGACAACTTCTTCGAGTTGGGCGGACACTCGTTGCTGGCCACGCAGATTGCCTCCCGCGTGCAGAAAAGCCTGCAGCGAGATGTACCGTTGCGGGCGATGTTTGAGTGCAGCACGGTGGCGGAGTTGGCCGAGTACATCGAGGGGTTGGCGGCGAATGAAATCAGCGCCGAGAAGGTGGATCGGTTGAGTGATTTGATGGCGGAGTTGGAGGGGCTTTAAGCAAACGTGGAACAACTGGCGGTGAGCGTGCTGTTAGTCGAAACGAAAACGACTTTCAGCGTTGCTTAACGCAGAATCCACATCGGCGCTGATAGGGCCTTTATTCCAAAGTGGCACGGGTTACCTTTTTGGGTCTGATGCCTCTCAGGATCACGCTGGCCTTCCTCGTTCTTGGTTGAACTGGGAGCATGAATAATCGTGGCATCGACGAGGGTGCCCTGGCGCGGGGACAGATCTTTTTCCTGTCAGTAACCGTTCGAAGTCGCAGAAGCCCATCGGGCTCATGCGTGGCTCGGGCCAGGTGGTGAGGGTGTCTTTCAGCACATCTGATTGATTGAGAACGCTCCCTAGAAATTCTTTCTCGCCGCCAGGCCAATGCCTCGTCACGTGCAGAGGGCCATCACTTACGAACGGGCTAAGGCGATTTGCGATAGACGCTGTGTCTATTTGCGCCTTGAATTGTAGGAAATTGACCTCTGGTGGCGTAGGTTATTGCCATTATACTGTTTTTATATACAGTGTTTGCGGGTCTATTGTCTCATGAGAAGAAAATGAGTGAAAAATGGGCTTGTGAAAAAAAAAAGCAACTCCGTTAGTTTGAGGTTCTCTCCTTAAGGAAAGGAGAGTTCTTAATCAATCTCAATGGAGTAACAAATGAACAAACCACAAACCCAGACACCTCTTCGCCATGGTCGTGTCACGTCCCCTTCCAGCCGTGGCGCAGTCGCCGTGGATCTCGGCCTGCTGGCTACCTGGCAGGTCAATGAAATGGAAGGCGGCAAGAACTTTCCGGCACTGATTGCCGGTCCGTTCCCGGCGCCTTATCAAACCGACACTGACAGCGTCACTCCACCAGCCGACGGCTTCATCCTCAGCGGCGGCAAGACCGATGCCCGTGACTGCATCAACTTCACCAACGAGGAAATGGCCAAGAAACTCAGCCGCGACTTCACCTGGCCGCTGCTCAATGTCGATCCGGGTCAGACCTTCAAGGTCACCTGGGAATACACCGCGCCGCACACCACCCGTGGCTATCGCTGGCTGATCACCAAGGATGGCTGGGATCCGAAACAGCGCATCGCCCGCGCACAACTGGAAACCCAGCCGTTCGCCGAAGACTTCTATACCCAGGTGCCGTACTTCAGTCATGCAGGTGAACTGAAGGCCAAGGTCAATCACGAAGTGAAACTGCCGGCCAACAAAAAGGGCAAGCATGTGATCGTGTTGATGTGGATCGTCGCCAACACCGGCAACGCCTTCTATCAAGCCTTCGACGTGGACTTCAAATAAGCCCACGCCGTTAAACCCATACGTTCTGAAGGATTAGAACATGTCAAAGATTGACTTCACCTTACTGAAATCGCCGCTGAACGATGTCGCCTCGCTGATGCCGAGCATTGCCGGCAAAAAGATCCTCATGGGCTTCTGGCACAACTGGCCTGCCGGCGCGAGCGACGGCTACCAGCGTGGCCAATTCGCCAATATGAGCCTGGCGGACGTGCCGAGGGATTACAACGTGGTGGCCGTGGCCTTCATGAAAGGCAACGGTATCCCAACGTTCAAGCCGTACAACCTGTCCGACGCCGAGTTCCGCCGCCAGGTGGGCGTGCTAAACAGCCAGGGCAGGGCGGTGCTGATTTCCCTTGGCGGCGCCGATGCGCACATCGAGTTGCATAAAGGCAACGAACAGCCACTGGCCAACGAGATTATCCGCCTGGTGGAAACTTATGGCTTTGATGGCCTGGACATCGATCTTGAACAGAGCGCGATTGATTTCGCCGACAACAAGACTGTCCTGCCCGCCGCGTTGAAACTGGTCAAGGACCATTACGCTGGTGAAGGCAAACACTTCATTATCAGCATGGCGCCGGAGTTTCCTTACCTGACCACCGCCGGCAAATACGTCGGTTACCTCCAGGCGCTGGAAGGCTATTACGACTTCATTGCCCCGCAGTATTACAACCAGGGGGGCGATGGGATCTGGGTGCAGGAGGTCAACAACGGCAACGGTGCCTGGATTGCCCAGAACAACGACGCGATGAAAGAGGATTTCCTGTTTTACCTGACCGAAAGTCTGGTGAGCGGAACGCGAGGGTTTACCAAAATACCAGCGGACAAGTTCGTCATTGGCCTCCCGGCCAACGTCGACGCAGCCGCCACCGGTTATGTGATCAACCCCGCAGCCGTGACCAATGCATTCAAGCGTTTGTACGACAAAGGGTTGTCGATCAAGGGCCTGATGACATGGTCGGTGAATTGGGACAACGGGATCAGCAAAGACCGCGTGCCCTACAACGGGGAATTCAGCCGCCGTTATGGGCCGTTGATCAAAGGCACTCATCTCTCTGGCCTCGGTGAGGATGAGGCGGATCTTGAAGTCGCCAATCGGCAGTAGCGCAAAGAGACATCTGGCAGACGTGCCTGATCTCAAGCCGCTATGTTTATGATCTGATCGTTGGCTTTATGAAATAAAATCCGATGCCTGTTTGGGCATCGGATTTTTTGCGTCAAGCTCAAATCTTCATGCGGTTTTCTATGAATTTGCTTTGCTCGTTTTCTGTTGGGCAAGCCTGAAACAGTCTTAGGGAAACGCCGATTACTTCGGCCCCAGAATCTTCGCCAGCTTGTCCGGCGATGGTGCGCCTTGCTGCTGCTGCAACCCACCCTTGTCATCCAGGTAGAAAATCGCCGGCGTTGCCGACAATTCCAGCTCTTCCATCAACTTCATGTTGGCATCGAGTTTGGCTTCGATATCCGCCGGGATCTTGTCCAGCGCCTGCAATTTGCTGCCTTTGCCGGCGGCTTCGTGTTCTTCCAGGGCTTTTTGCGGGTCTTTGGCGGCGAACAGGGCGGCCGACTTGCCTGGGCTGTCTTCGCGGATGATGCCGACCATGATGTGGCGCAACTGCACCTTGCCGGCTTTTACCCACGGCCGCGCCTGTTCCCAGAACATGTTGCAGTACGGGCAGTTAGGGTCGCTGAACAGGTAGACGGTGCGCGGCGCGTTTTTATCGCCGTCCTGAATCCAGTTGCTGTGTTCCATCTTGGCCCAGACTTCCTTGGCCATCGGCGCGTACACCAGTTTTTCCAGGGGCGCGGTGCTCAGGTCTTTACCGTCGGCGTCGTACAGGTTGCCGGCGACCACGCTTTTGCCGTCGGCGGTCAGGTACAGGGCCATGCCCCGGTTCTGGTACTGCGCGGCGTAGCCGGTGAGGCCGCTGGGGGCATCGAACTTGCCGAGGATCTTGGCGCCTTTGGCTTCGATCTGTTTGATCGGTGCCGGCCAGTCTTCGGCCTGGGCCAGGGTGGCCGCGAGCGTCAGCGGCAGCAGGGTCAGCAGTTGGCGGAGGCGAGGCATGTCGGTTTCCTTTCAGGGGCGGTGTCGAAGGGTTCCATGGCACGGGCCAGGCTGGCTTGGGACAGCTCACCGAGGTGGCTGTTGATCAGGCGCCCGTCGGCTTGGTAGAACAACGTGGTCGGCAAGGCCATGGAACCCACGGCCTGGCCGAGGCGGCCGCTGGCGTCAAACAGCATGTTGTCGAGAGTCAGGCCTTGGGTCGCGAGGTAGGTGCTGACGCTTTGCATGCTTTCGGCCTGGTTGACGAACAGGAAGGTCACGTCGGGGCGTTGTTGCTGTGCGCGTTCCAGCACCGGCATTTCCCGTCGGCACGGCGGGCACCAGGTGGCCCAGAGGTTGATCACCAGCGGGCCGCCTTTGTAATCGGCCAGTTGCACCACGTCGCCATTGGCATTGCGCAAGGTGATATCCGGCAGTTGCGCGCCCTTGTCGTAAAGGCTCAGAGATAAACTGGTCATGCCCCAGAACAGCAGCCCGGTGATCACCCCGGCGCTCAGCGGTTTGCGCAGCGCAGGGCGGCGCCAGCCGTACAGCAGTGCACCGAGCACCAGCGCGATCACGCCGGGCCAGGCGAGAAAACCGCCGTCGCGCAGGTCGACCATTTGCAGCGGGTCGTGGCGGTAGTCGCTCCAATACATCAATACAAAGCTAATGCGCGCCACCAGCATGCCCAGCAGGAACAGGCTGAAAAGCACTGACTCCGGGTTTTCACCGCCGTGCTTGGCCACGCGCCAACCCACCACGGTGGCGAGAATCAGCGCGCTGATCAGCAGGATGTGATTTAGGGCGATGGCGAAGGTGCCGATGGTCAGGGTCAGCATCAGCGCGCGTCCCGGGTCTGTAACCAACGTTGCAGGAAGGCGGTGGCATCCACTTCGCCGGTGATGCGTTGGGCGCGGCGTTCTTCACCGTCCGGGCCGATCCACACGAAGCTCGGTGGCCCCGGCACCTTGTAGCGGCCGAGCAGCTCGCGGCTGGCGGCGTTGTCGGCAGTGACGTCCAGGCGCAGCAGGCGCACATCTTTGAGGGCGTCCATCACTTCGGGTTTGCCGAACACCTGTTTTTCCATGATTTTGCACGACACGCACCAGTCGGCGTAGTAATCCACAAGCACCCATTGGCCCTGAGCCTTGGCGCTGTCGAGTTGGCTTTGCAGCGCGGCCGGGTCGTTGATGGTCATGAAGGCGTCATGGGCACTCGGTGCAGCGCCCACCTGCGAGCCGCTGTAGACCTTCAGCGGTTGCCACAGGTCGTCGCTGCCTCCGGCTGCGCCCACCACCAGCACGGCGCCCCACAGGCCCAGCACCAGGGAACCAGCGCCAAAAACCTTGGCCGCCAAGCCATACTCGCGGGCCAGGCTCCAGCCGCAGTAGGCCATCACCAGCGCCAATGCGCCCCACAGGCCGAGCCACAGGCTTTCGCCGACGACCGGGCGAATCATCAGCACCGCCGTGCCCAAGAACAGGAAGCCGAAAACGCCCTTGAGCACATTCATCCAAGTACCCGGTTTAGGCAGGAAGCGGTTGCCCACGGTCACCAGCAGCAACAACGGAATACCGATGCCGATGCCCATCGCAAACAGGATCAAGCCGCCGTGCAGCGCATTGCCGCTCTGGGCGATATACAGCAGGGCGCCGGCCAGCGGCGCGGTCATGCACGGCCCCACCAACAAACCGGACAGTGCACCGAGAATGCCGGCGCCCACCAAACTGCCGCCGCTTTGCTGGCGGCTGACGTTGTCCAGGCGGTCACGCAGGAAGGTCGGCAGTTGCAGTTCAAAGAAACCAAACATTGGTAGCGCAAGGATTACAAACAGCGCGGCGAAGCTGCCCAGAATCCACGGCGTTTGCAGCAGTGCGGCGAGGTTGCCGCCGAGTAACGCGGCCAATACGCCAAGGGCCGCATACACCAGCGCCATGCACACCACATAGCTGCTGGCCAGGGCAAAACCACGGCGCGGGCTGGCGCCACTGCCGACCACCAGGCCTGCGAGGATTGGCAGCATCGGCAACGAGCACGGGGCAAATGCCAGCAACAGGCCGAGGCCAAAGAATACCAATAGACTCCAACCCAGGCTGCGCTGCTGCAGGCCGCTGGCCAGGCTCTCGTCCTGGGCTTGGGCGGTAGCGGCAACGGCCGGGTTGCCACCCAGGTCCACGGTGGTCGACTGCGGCGGGTAGCACAGCCCCGCATCGGCGCAGCCCTGCCAGCTCAGTTTGATCTGGCCGGTGGCGCCGGCAGGAATCTTCACTTCCAGGCCTTGGCGATACACTTGCTGCTCACCGAAGAACTCGTCGCTATGGGCTTCACCCTGCGGCAATACGGGCTTCTCGGCCAGGCCCTCGAACTTCATGCGCTGCTGGTAGAGGTAATAACCGTCGGCAATCTGCCAATACAGCTGGGTCTCGCCACTTTCAAGACGCTCGGAGGTAAAGGTAAAAGCTTTGCCCACCGGGAGGAAGTCGGGTTTGGTCTCGAATGGATTGCCCGGCGCGGCCTGGGCGAATCCCGCGAATAACACCAGCAGAAAGGTAAACAAATACCGCATGGACACGCCTTAGTTTGATGCAAGTTAGGCACACAATGTGTGGCGTTGATTAACCGATGATTAACCGGGCGCTATTCTAAAGTGAGGGAATGCCCGAGTGCGCCTGTTTTCACGGCATAATCGGCGCTTAATCCGCCGCACCTTTAATTCTCCCCATCTTTCATGAAGGGTTAACCATGCACGTACTGGTCTGTGAAGACGACGAACTGATCGCCAGCGGCATTGTTGCTGGCCTCGGCGCCCAAGGCTTTACCGTCGAGCGCGTGGCTACGGCCGCTGCCGCGCGGGCGATGCTCAGGGCTGCCACGTTCGACATCATGGTGCTCGACCTCGGTTTGCCCGACGAAGACGGCCTCAAGTTGCTGCAGCAACAGCGCAGCCAAGGCCTGGAAATTCCGGTGCTGATCCTTACCGCGCGCGACTCGGTAACTAATCGCGTCGACGGCCTGCAAGCCGGCGCCGACGACTACCTGCTCAAACCCTTCGACTTGCGCGAGCTTGCTGCACGCCTGCAAACCCTGCTGCGGCGGGTGGCGGGGCGCAGAATCAACCTGATCGAACACGGCCGTCTGGCCTATGACCCCAGCAGCCGCGAAACCTTCCTGGCCGGCGAGCCGGTGGACCTTTCCCGTCGCGAACAAGCGTTGTTGCAGGCACTGCTGCACAACAAGGGCCGGGTGCTGTCCAGCGAACAGCTCAAGGACAGCGTCTACGGCTTCAACGACGAGCTGGAAAGTAACGCTCTCAATGTGCATATCCACCACCTGCGGCGCAAATTGGGCAATGGCATCGTCGAGACCGTGCGCGGTCTGGGTTATCGCCTGGGCGTGGCGGACGGTGGCGTGCTGGATGATGGAGAAAATGCTTCGTGATGAGCCTGCGCCTGCGCCTGACGTTCAAGCTGGGCGCTGCCTTTGTGCTGATTTGGCTGCTGGCGGCAGCCTGGATGCTCAACGACCTGCGCAACCAGATGATGTTTTCCCTCGACCAGCGTCTGGTCGCGTCGGCACGCATGGTGGCGGGTCTGACCGAGCAGATGCCGGGCCTTGCCAGCGTGAGCGGCGGTACGCAGTTGCGCACCGAACAACTGAATGTGCCGGGTGGCATGGCCTGCCAGGTCAGCTCCTTGCGCGGGGAAGTCCTGGCGCGCAGCCATACCACCCCGGATGAAGGCTTGGAGTCGCGCAAGAGCGGCTTTCGCGATCAGGTCATCGACGGCGTGGGCTGGCGCAGTTTCACCCTGTCCCGTGGCGATCTGCTGATCACCACTGCCGATCGCCAAGTGGAGCGTGAGGCGCTGAACCTGTCGATCCTGCTGGCGGCTTCGGTGCCGGTCGGCGTGGCCTTGCTGGGTTGCCTGTGCCTGCTGTGGCTGGGCATCGGCCAGAGCCTGGTGCCGCTGAACCGCATGCGCGATGCGTTGATGCGCCGCAGTGCTGACTCCCTCGAACCCCTGCAGATTCACCCGCTGCCCAGCGAGCTGAAGCCGCTGCTCGACACCCAAAACCAACTGTTGCAACGCATCGCCAAGGCCATCGAGCGTGAGCGCCGGCTCACCGGCGATGCCGCCCATGAGCTGCGCAGCCCGCTGACGGCGATCAAGACCCACCTGCAAGTAGCGCGCATGACCGACGGTGCGGCCCGCGACCAATCCCTGGCTCATGCCGAAGAGGGCGCCGACCGCTTGCACCGCACCCTGGAGCAATTGCTGCTGTTGGCGCGGGTGGAGGGCAGCCTGTCGTTCGACGATGGCTTGCAATCCAGTGCTGAACAAGTCGCACGGCTGGCGATCCAGGACGCCAATGCCGGCGATAACCGGCGTATCGACCTGATCCTGGCGGACAACCTCACGCAAACCCCGGTAGAAATGCCGGTGGCCTTGGCCGTCGCTGCCTTGCGCAACCTGCTGGATAACGCCCTGCGCCACACCCCGGGCGACACGCGCGTGGAGCTGGATGTATTCACCAGCGCCGACACGGTGGTGTTCCGCGTGCGTGACCATGGCAAGCAGATTTCCAGTGATGACCTGCAATACCTGACCCAGCGTTTCTGGCGCAATGGCAGCAGCGAGGGGTGTGGACTGGGCCTGGCGATTGTGCAGGCTATCGTGCAGCGCTGCTCCTGCTCGTTGAAATTCGACAGCCAGCCGGATGGCCTGCGGGTTGACTTAGGCATGCCGCTGCGGCGCTGATCACGTTCTTTTAAGGTGCCAAATAATTACCGCCTTTTTGAAGTTCAGCGCTTCAGGATGGCGGTAATTTTTTTGCGCTTGAACGGGCTGAATGACTCGGCCTGTACTGAAAAGGACGGTTCTTATGTTGGTGATCGATAGCAGTTTCCCTTCCAGGGATTTCAATGAACGCATGGGCGAGCCCGTGCGGCAGGTGGTCCTGCATTACACCGCGTCGCCTTTCGCTTCATCCCTGCTTACGCTTACTCAAAATGGCGTCAGCGCTCACTATCTGCTGCCGGACCCTGATGAGCTCGGCTACCGTGCCGCCGGGTATGACGAATTGCGCGTGTTTCGGTTGGTGGACGAGGATAAGCGTGCCTGGCATGCCGGGGTGAGCCATTGGGGTGGTCGGGATAATCTCAATAGCCGGTCGATTGGTGTCGAGATTGTTAATTTGGCGCGGGAGGATGGCGGGGTGTTTACCTTTCCTGCGTACGGCGAGGAGCAGGTTGATGTGTTGATTGCGTTGGTTCGCGACATTCTTGAGCGGTATCCGCAGGTTGAGCCCGTCGACATTGTTGGGCATTCGGATGTGGCGTATTGGCGCAAGAGTGATCCTGGGCCTCGGTTGCCTTGGCGGCGATTGTTCGAGGCTGGGATTGGGGCCTGGTTTGATGAGTCGACGCGGGCCATGTATCAGCGGCGTTTTTGTCTTGGGTTGCCGCCGGAGGTTGAGGTGGAGCGGGCGTTTCAGCGGTATGGGTATAAGCCGGCTTGGAATCGCCAGGCGTTTGAGCTGAGAACGCGGGCGTTTCAGATGCACTTTCGGAGTCGGGATTATGGTGGGGTTTTGGATGGCGAGACGTGTGCGATTTTGTATGCGTTGAATGAGCGGTATCGGGGGCTTTGACTGACGGAATGATCGTTCCCACGCTCTGCGTGGGGATGCCGCCACGGACGCTCCGCGTCCCGCTGTAAGTGAAGGTCTCAACTAGGGTGCAAAGTGACGCGGAGCGTCACGGGATGCATTTCCACGCAGAGCGTGGGAACGATCATGCCCCCACTCAAAAAACCACAACAAGCCTAAATCCCCCCACCCCTGGTGCGTCTCCAGAACATGAAATCCGCGCGCACGCGGATCGGCAGTTTGGTCACCCCCACCAGCGTATTGAGGGATCGAGAGATGTCAGTCGCTACCAGCCGTATCGAAGACGCCCCGGTGCACGCCAGCCCGGCACCCGTGGAAACGCTCTACCAGTTCGAAGAAACCCCGTTACTGGCCCGCCAACGCCAGCAGGAGTCCAACGCCCGCAGCTATCCCCGGCGTATCCCCCTGGCGCTCAAGCGCGCTAAGGGCATCTACGTGGAAGACGTCGAAGGCCGAAGCTTCATCGACTGCCTGGCCGGCGCCGGCACTCTGGCGTTGGGCCATAACCACCCAGTGGTGATCGACGCCATCCAGCAGGTACTGAGCGACGAACTGCCACTGCACACCCTCGACCTGACCACACCGGTGAAGGACCAGTTCGTACAAGACCTGTTCGGCCTTTTGCCGATGGAGCTGGCGCGGGAAGCGAAAATCCAGTTCTGCGGCCCCACCGGCACCGATGCGGTCGAAGCCGCGCTGAAGCTGGTGCGCACGGCCACCGGTCGCAGCACGGTGTTGTCGTTCCAGGGCGGTTACCACGGCATGAGCCAAGGCGCGCTGAGCCTGATGGGCAGCCTGGGGCCGAAAAAACCTTTGGGCGCCTTGCTCAGTAATGGCGTGCAATTCCTGCCGTATCCCTACGACTACCGCTGCCCTTTCGGCCTGGGTGGCGCAGAGGGCGTGCGGGTCAACCTGCATTACCTGGAAAACCTGCTCAACGACCCGGAGGCCGGGGTGTTGTTGCCGGCGGCGGTGATTGTCGAAGTGGTGCAGGGCGAGGGCGGTGTGATCCCGGCCGATCTCGACTGGCTGCGTGGCCTGCGCCGTATCACCGAGCAAGCCGGTGTGGCGCTGATCGTCGATGAAATCCAAAGCGGCTTCGGTCGCACCGGCAAGATGTTTGCCTTCGAACACGCGGGCATCATCCCGGATGTAGTGGTGATGTCCAAGGCCATCGGCGGCAGTTTGCCGTTGGCGGTGGTGGTGTACCGCGACTGGCTCGACACCTGGCTGCCGGGCGCGCATGCCGGGACATTCCGGGGCAACCAGATGGCGATGGCGGCGGGGTCGGCGGTGATGCGCTACCTCAAGGAGCACGACCTGGCCGGCCATGCCGCGGCCATGGGCGAGCGCCTCGGCGAGCACCTGCGCATCCTGCAACGCGACTTCCCGCACTTGGGGGATATTCGTGGGCGTGGGCTGATGCTCGGCGTGGAACTGGTGGACCCCAGCGGCACCCTTGATATCCAGGGCCACCCACCGGTGCATCGCCAACTGGCGCCGCTGGTGCAGCGCGAATGCCTCAAGCGCGGCCTGATCCTCGAACTGGGCGGCCGCCATGGGAGTGTGGTGCGCTTCCTGCCGCCGCTGGTGATCACCGCCGCCGAAATCGACCGGGTTGCCGAGATCTTCGGCCGTGCCTTGGCGGCAGCGGTCGCCAGCCTCTAATTTTTCGTACCCTTGGTACGTTTCTACAGATATCAGCGCTGCGCGTGGTGCGCAGCCAGCCTTATTTTTGATGGAGAACAGCAATGACCTCAGTATTTGACCGCGACGACATCCTGTTTCAGGTAGTGGTCAACCACGAAGAACAGTATTCCATCTGGCCCGACTACAAAGCCGTACCGGAAGGCTGGCGCACCGTGGGCAAGAGTGGCATGAAGAAAGAGTGCCTGGCTTACATCGAAGAAGTCTGGACCGACATGCGCCCGCTCAGCCTGCGCCAGAAGATGGATGGCGCAGCGTTGGCTGGCTGACACACCGCAAACCCAATGTGGGAGCGGGCTTGTCTGCGATAGCCATGGGTATCTGCGCAACTTTTTGTGTTGCGTTAAGTTTTTGATGGGGTTTTTAGGTGGATATGAGTACATATCCGTTGTTGCGGTAACGGCTGCTTAGGGTTCCGCCCTTACGG
>NZ_JBJGXU010000034.1:0-64256 GCF_045447305.1 Pseudomonas sp. D47
CACCCAGCGCCCCCGCAACAACCAAAGAATTCAACCCATAAAAAGATGTGTAGATACCTAAGGCTATCGCAGGCAAGCCCGCTCCCACAGTTGATCGCGTTCACACCCTCAACATGTGGGAGCGGGCTTGCCCTCGATGAGGCCCGCCCAGGCAATTCACCTCTAACTCTCCTGCGCCCGATACGCCCCCGGCGTCAATCCAGTCCACTTCTTGAACGCCCGATGAAACGCCGACGGTTCGGAAAACCCCAACTGTTCGGCAATCTCCTGCAATGACAAATCCGCCCGCCCCAAATGGTAGATGGCGATGTCCCGCCGCAACTCATCCTTGAGCGCCTGAAAGCTGGTGCCTTCTTCACGCAAATGCCGGCGCAGGGTTTGTGGGCTGATGTGCAGGTGCTGCGCGACGGCTTCCAGGTCCGGCCAGGGCGTGCGGTCGCGGCTCAGCAAGCGGCGCAGTTGGCTGCTCAGGCTGTCGCCTTCATCCGGCCGCGACAGCAGGTCGGCGGGCGAGCGCTCAAGAAAGTGCTTGAGGGTGCGTTCGTCCTGCAATAGCGGCAGGCTCAAGTAGCGCGCCGGAAACACCAGGCTGCTGTGCGGCGCGCCGAACACCTGAGGGCAGGGGAAGAGCAGGTCATATTCGCCAGCATGCGCCGGCATCGGGTAGCTGAAAGTGGCCTGGTGCAGCCGAATACGCTGGCCGATCAGCCAGCTGCCCAGGCGATGCCAGATCACCAGCAGGCATTCGCTGAGGAAATGATCCGGGTCCCACAGCTGCGAATCGTCCAGGCTCAGGCGGGCCATGTCGCCTTCTCTTGTCAGCTGCCAGCGCGGACCCTGTGGGAATAGGCTATAAAATAATAAGCCGCGTTCCAGAGCCTTCTCCAGGGTGCGGCAGTGAATCAGCGCGTGGCACATCATGGCGAAGGTGCCGCGTTTGCTTGGGCCTTCGGCAAACCCCAGGTATTCGTCGTCCAGCGCCAGCCAGAGCATTTGCAACAGCCGGGTAAATTGCTCGGGGGCGATGCGGGCGCGTGGCTCGGTCAACAGTTCCGGGGTGATACCGGCCTGCAACAGCAGGGGCGAGTAATCGTAGCCCGCCCGACGCGCCCCGCCGAGGGCGGCCCGCGCGTAGTGACTGGCGATGGTACGTTCACGCATGTGAGGGCCTCGTCCATGGAGTGGCGGATGGTAGCCACCCGAGGGCGGGGCGACAAGGCGGATATCCGCCAAATTGTAGGACGAGATCAGAGGGCGTGGCGGGTTTCCGCCAGCTTCTTGGTGGCCCTGACGGGGGCATTCAACCCCTCAGCCCTGATGTCTAAAGGCCTTCAGGGTTTTTAAGCAAAGTGGCACGGCGTTTGCGATAAAGATCACAGCGCAGGAATGTTCTTACAGACCTCGCAAACAACAAATCCCTCCAGTGCAGGAGGGTTCGCAATTCAAGTGTCGTGGGCAATGGCGGATCTTTGCCACACGGTGCGATTGAGGAACTTTGCAATGACGACTCGTCAGCCAATCTACAAATCCCTGTATTTCCAAGTGATCGTTGCAATCGTTATCGGTATTTTGCTCGGTCACTTCTACCCGCAGACCGGCGTGGCCCTCAAGCCACTGGGTGACGGGTTCATCAAACTGATCAAAATGGTCATCGCCCCGATCATCTTCTGCACCGTTGTCAGCGGCATCGCTGGCATGCAAAGCATGAAATCGGTCGGCAAAACCGGCGGCTACGCGCTGCTGTACTTCGAAGTTGTTTCCACCATCGCCCTGCTGATCGGCCTGGTCGTGGTCAACGTTGTGCAACCGGGCGCCGGCATGCACATCGACGTGGCTACCCTGGATGCCTCCAAAGTCGCTGCCTACGTGACTGCCGGTGCAGACCAGAGCGTGGTTGGCTTCATCCTCAACGTGATCCCGAACACCATCGTCGGTGCCTTCGCCAACGGTGACATCCTGCAAGTGCTGATGTTCTCGGTGATCTTCGGTTTCGCCCTGCACCGCCTGGGCGCCTATGGCAAGCCGGTACTGGACTTCATCGATCGCTTCGCTCACGTGATGTTCAACATCATCAACATGATCATGAAGCTCGCGCCAATCGGTGCCCTGGGCGCCATGGCGTTCACCATCGGCGCCTACGGTGTAGGTTCCCTGGTGCAGCTCGGCCAGTTGATGATCTGCTTCTACATCACCTGCATCCTGTTCGTGGTCGTGGTGCTGGGCGCTATCTGCCGCGCACACGGTTTCAGCGTGTTGAAGCTGGTTCGCTACATCCGTGAAGAGCTGCTGATCGTTCTGGGTACTTCCTCCTCCGAATCCGCACTGCCACGCATGCTGATCAAGATGGAGCGTCTGGGCGCGAAGAAATCCGTAGTAGGCCTGGTGATCCCGACCGGCTACTCGTTCAACCTCGACGGTACTTCGATCTACCTGACCATGGCTGCCGTGTTCATCGCCCAGGCGACTGACACCCACATGGACATCACTCACCAGATCACCCTGCTGCTGGTGCTGCTGTTGTCCTCCAAAGGCGCTGCTGGCGTGACCGGTTCGGGCTTCATCGTACTGGCTGCTACCCTGTCGGCTGTCGGCCACCTGCCGGTTGCCGGCCTGGCGCTGATCCTGGGTATCGACCGCTTCATGTCTGAAGCCCGCGCACTGACCAACCTGGTGGGTAACGCCGTTGCCACCATCGTTGTGGCCAAGTGGGTCAAGGAACTGGACACTGACAAGCTGCACAGCGAGTTGGCATCCGGCGGTACTGGCATCTCCGACACCCGTCCGGAAGATGACCTGGGTGTGGCCGAAGGCCCTGCTCCTGCTGCTGTGAAGTAAGGGGCTGATGGCGTGAACTGACGCCGAAGTTACCCACAAACGCCCCGACTTGTTCGGGGCGTTTGCGTTTCTGCTGGGTCACTTTTTGCATGTTTTGATTTACATTCAGTGAGTAGTTCATCACGTTGCGATGAAGCCCGTCTCTACAAGGCGGCTGTTGGTTACGCTGATGAAACTCGCACCGTGCTGCCCGCTCTAAAACCCCTTAACCCGCCGCATGTTTGCGCAGTAATTGCTTGCAGGAGTCTTGATGGACAGTGTGGATCTGAATGTCTTGCGCAGCGTGCTCGACTGGCGCCGTGCCGGGCACCGCGTGGTGCTCTACAGCGTGGTCCAGACCTGGGGCAGCGCGCCGCGTCCGCCGGGGGCGATGTTGGCCTTGCGTGGCGATGGCGTGGTGATTGGGTCAGTGTCCGGTGGCTGCATCGAGGATGACTTGATCGCGCGCTTGCAGGATGGCCGCTTGCCTGAGGATGGGCCGCCGGTGCAGTTAGTGACCTATGGCGTTACCCGCGATGAGGCGGCGCGTTTTGGCTTGCCTTGCGGTGGCACTCTGCGCCTTACAGAGGAGCGGGTGGATGACTGGCGTTGGGTCGCGCAATTGCTGGAGCGTTGCGAAGCGCATGAAATCGTCGCCCGAGAGCTGGACCTGGTCACGGGCCGCGTGAGCTTGGTCGGTGCGAGCAAAACCGATGTCGTGACCTTCGACGGCGAACGCCTGCGGGCCATTTACGGGCCGCGTTGGCGACTACTGTTGATCGGCGCCGGGCAGCTGTCGCGCTACGTGGCTGAGATGGCGCGGCTGTTGGATTTCGAGGTGCTGATCTGTGACCCGCGCGAAGAGTTCGTCTATGGCTGGGAAGAGCAACACGGCCGCTTTGTGCCGGGCATGCCGGATGAGGCGGTCTTGAATATCCAGACGGATGAGCGCACGGCCATCGTCTGCCTGACCCACGACCCACGCCTGGATGACATGGCGCTGCTGACGGCGTTGAATTCCACCGCGTTCTACATCGGTGCCCTCGGTTCGCGGGTCAATACGCAAAAGCGCCGGGAAAACCTGACGGCGCTGGGTTTGTCGGCGGAGGCGATTGCACGTTTGCATGGGCCGATTGGTTTGCACATCGGCAGCCATACTCCGTCCGAGATTGCGTTGTCGTTGATGGCGGAAATCGTCGCCATCAAGAATGGCGTGGCACCGACGCAGAAAAAGCCGCTGCCGGTAGTGGCTGAATGACCGTTACCGCGATTGTGCTGGCGGCCGGGCAGGGCAGTCGTTTTCGTGCCGAAGCGGGGGCTGATAAGGATAAGTTGTTGGCCGACTGCGTAGGCTTGGATGGCGTGACGCGACCGGTGATCGAGCAGGTGCTATTGAATTTGCCTGAGCGTGTTGTAACGCGCTGGTTGGTGACCTCGCCGGACCGGCCCGAAGTGATTCGCCTGGCGCTGGCCTACGGTTGTGAGGTGTTGCTGCTGCACTCAGTTGGGATGGGCGATAGCATTGCGGCGGCGGTCGCAGCCAGTGGTGAGTCTGATGGCTGGTTGGTGGTGTTGGGGGATATGCCGTTTATCCAATCTTCTAGTATCGAAAGGGTGGTTGATGCGCTGGCAGCAGATGGCATCCGTGTGCCGGTGCAGGCGGGTGAATACGGGCATCCAGTGGCGTTTGGCCGGGCGCTTGGGCCATCCTTGATGGCGCTGAACGGGGATCGCGGCGCCAAGCCGTTATTTGCCTGTGCGACGGTGAGTGAGGTCCAGGTTAGCGATCCTGGCGTGCTTTGGGATGTGGACCTACCGCAGATGCTAAGTTTCCACGTGGACTGAATGTGGGAGCTGGCTTGTTGTGGCGAGCGGGCTTGCCCTAATGCCGTTCAGTTAAGCGCAGATCCCCTGTGGGAGCGGCGGTGCGACGATTCGACTTGCCCGCGAAAGCGGTGGGTCAGTCAACATCAATGTTTGCTGGGCCGACGTCATCGCGGGCAAGCCCGCTCCCACAGTTGAGTGCATTTCAAATCAATATAGCGGTGTGTTCAGCCCCATAAAAAAGCCCCGCCTGATCACTCAGGCGGGGCTTTTTAGTGGCTGATGGAATCAGACGAGGGGTTTAGGCTCGTGTTCTGCTTCCAAAGCCTTTGGGGCGTGTTCAACCACTGTTTCAGCAACCGGGGCTGGTGCCTCGATTACTTCGACAGCGGCCGGTGCTGCTGCGGCAGCTGCAGCGGCTGCCTCAGCTTCCTTGCGACGGCGACGCACTTCACGTGGGTCGTTCGGCGCGCGGCCGTTTTCGGTCAGGGCGCTGGCAGGTGCTGCTTCGACCACCGGGGCGGCGACTTCGGCAACCACTGGCGCTTCAACCACTGGCGCAGGCTCGGCAACCACAACCGGAGCGGCTTCAACCACTTCGGCAACCGGTGCAGGCGCTTCTTCTACCACGGGGGCAGAGGCTGGCGCTTCAACTGCAGCGGCTGGTTCGGCAGTCCACTGGAAGGCGGTCTGTTCTTCGCGAACTTCACGCACTGCCGGGGCGGCTTCTTCAACAACCGGCGCTTCAACCACGGGCTGAGGCTCAACCGCCGGTGCAGGCTCGACAGCAGCCACTTCCACTTCTGGTTGGGTTTCGCGAACCGGTGCAACTTCCACTTCCGTAACCACTGGGGCTTCGATTGGGGTAGTTGCTTCAACAACCGGCGCTTCTACCACTGGGGTTTCAGCCACCGGTGCTTCTGGGGCTTCTACCGCAACAGTTTCTTCAACGGCAGCTGTGGCGCGTTCAGCTTGCTCGTGCGCCTGGGCTTCAGCCGGTGCGCTGATGACCGAGCTGGCAACGGCAGCCGTTACCGCCAGGCCGGCAGCCAATTCGGCGCCAGTTGGTTCGGTGGTGGCGGCTTCTGCGTTTTCGCCGGTCTCTTCCGAGCCTTCGATCACGTTACCGTTGGCATCACGTTGACGCTCGCGACGGTTGCTGCGACGACGCTGGCCACGGGAGCGGCGGCGTGGACGATCGCCTTCGGCGTTGTCCTGGCCATCTTCCTGCAGTTGCTCTTCGCCGGTCAGCACTTCGTCTTCTTCGCTGGCAGCAGCTGCTTGCTCGGCGCGTGGTTGACGCTCTTCACGCGGTGGGCGCGGTTGGCGCTCTTCACGTGGGGCGCGTTCTTCACGCGGCTGGCGAGCCGGGCGTTCTTCACTGGCAGCTTCGCCAGCTACGGCAGGCGCTGCGTCCAGTGGCTCGCGCAGTTCACGTACACGTTCTTCACGCTCGCCACGTGGCTTGCGGTCTTCACGGGGTGCGCGTGGGGTGCGTGGTGCGCGCTCTTCACGCGGTGCACGTTCTTCGCGGGCTACGGTTGGGGTTTCTTCACGGGCTTCGCGAGGTGCGCGCTCTTCACGTGGTGCACGCTCTTCACGTGGTGCGCGTTCTTCACGCGGAGCACGTTCTTCGCGCGGCTTGCGCTCTTCGTCACGGCGACCGTTGCGGTTACGGCTTTGCTGACGGCCGTTGCGACGCTCTTCGTTGCGCGCCGGGCGCTCGGTGGCTGGTTTTTCAACCACAACCGGAGCCGCGGGCTCTTCTTTAGTTGCGAACAGGCTAACCAGAGACTTCACCAGGCCTTTGAACAGGCTTGGCTCAGGCAGGGCGGCCGGCGCGGCAACCGGGGCGGCGACTTCAGCAGGCACCGGTGCGTTGGCGCGAGCTGGAGCCGTCTTCACCGCGGCTTCCTGGCGAACCAGAGTGCGGGTTGCGGCGGCTGGCTGGACTTCTTCGACTTCGGCAGCGGCAGCCGCGATTTCGTAGCTGGACTGGCCGCTGTGAGCTTCCGGGCTGTCATCACGCAGGCGCTGCACTTCGAAGTGCGGCGTCTCGAGGTGATCGTTCGGCAGGATGACGATACGGGCACGGGTGCGCAGTTCGATCTTGGTGATCGAGTTGCGTTTTTCGTTAAGCAGGAAGGCTGCAACCGGGATCGGCACTTGCGCGCGGACTTCGGCAGTGCGGTCTTTCAGGGCTTCTTCTTCGATCAGGCGCAGGATCGCCAGGGACAGCGATTCAACGTCACGGATGATGCCGGTGCCGTTGCAACGCGGGCAAACGATGCCGCTGCTCTCGCCCAAGGATGGGCGCAGGCGCTGACGGGACATTTCCAGCAGGCCGAAGCGCGAGATGCGGCCAACCTGTACGCGGGCACGGTCAGCTTCCAGGCATTCGCGGACTTTCTCTTCCACGGCGCGCTGGTTCTTGGCCGGGGTCATGTCGATGAAGTCGATCACGATCAGGCCGCCGATGTCACGCAGGCGCAGCTGGCGGGCGATTTCTTCAGCCGCTTCCAGGTTGGTCTGCAGGGCGGTTTCTTCGATGTCGCTGCCTTTGGTCGCACGCGCCGAGTTGATGTCGATGGACACCAGGGCTTCGGTCGGGTCGATCACAATGGAGCCGCCGGAAGGCAGTTCGACCACGCGCTGGAAGGCGGTCTCGATCTGGCTTTCGATCTGGAAACGGTTGAACAGCGGAACGCTGTCTTCGTACAGCTTGATCTTGCTGGCGTACTGCGGCATCACCTGGCGGATGAAAGTCAGGGCTTCGTCCTGGGCTTCAACGCTGTCGATCAGCACTTCGCCGATGTCCTGGCGCAGGTAATCGCGGATGGCGCGGATGATCACGTTGCTTTCCTGGTAGATCAGGAACGGCGCGGAACGATCCAGGGACGCTTCTTTAATAGCGGTCCACAGTTGCAGCAGGTAGTCGAGGTCCCACTGCATTTCTTCGCTGCTGCGGCCAAGGCCGGCAGTGCGAACGATCAGGCCCATGTCGGCCGGTGCGATCAAGCCGTTCAGCGCTTCACGCAGTTCGTTGCGCTCTTCGCCTTCGATGCGACGGGAGATGCCGCCGGCACGCGGGTTGTTCGGCATCAGGACCAGATAACGGCCAGCCAGGCTGATGAAGGTGGTCAGGGCGGCGCCCTTGTTGCCACGTTCTTCTTTTTCGACCTGAACGATAACTTCCTGGCCTTCGCTCAGGACGTCTTTGATGTTCACGCGGCCTTCAGGGGCTTTCTTGAAGTATTCGCGGGAGATTTCTTTGAGGGGCAGGAAGCCGTGGCGCTCGGAGCCGAAATCGACAAAGGCAGCCTCAAGGCTCGGTTCGATGCGAGTAATACGGCCTTTATAGATGTTGGCCTTCTTTTGCTCGCGTGCACCGGATTCGATGTCCAGGTCGTAGAGGCGTTGGCCATCTACCAGTGCAACACGCAACTCTTCGGGTTGAGTTGCGTTAATCAGCATTCTTTTCATGTTGTACCGTCGGTTTCCGGGCTGCCGGAAACGGCGTTCGGCACACACGACTTCTCACGGTCGGTGTCAGGTGCGTCAAGAGTGGTTGGCCACTCCAGTGTCCAGCAATAACGAGCCAATTGGGCCGGTATCGCGACGGACGCGTCCTGCTTGTTAGCGGTGGTGACAAAGGCACCACTTCAACAAAAGCTAAGGTCAGGAGGAGGAATCAACCGGCGACTGTGGACGAGATGAAGCGTCTAAATATAAGCCTAGTGCTACACGGTCCGACGGTTGTGCATCTCCACCCTACACGTATCCCTGATAATTCGGGTGCTGCCGCGCGCAGAATCCGCAGCGGGTTGGCATTTACCGTGTTCTCCAATGGGGAGTCCACGCTCATGGCTAAACAAGACTAGGTGTGGGCGACTGCGCTCTCACTCAGCTCTTAACAGGCGTTGTTTCCGAAGCATTCGCCATGGTCTGGCTCAAGACTGACTGCACTTTGTGAACTGGCCGTAAATATCGGCGCAGAACGCGAGTATTCACTCTGCTTTCTGCACTCGCTTCAGGCCTCATGTCACCTGCGCTTGTTACAATCTCGAGCCTTTCACGATGGCGAAAGCCCCGTAGGACGGCCTCGCGTCCTGATGAATTGCGATGGTCAGGGCCGGCAGTTTGCCGCAAGTCCTCTGTCCAGGCCGCTTTTGGCGGCGTTCGCGACTATAGCAGCAATGATTAAGTGCTTCAATTCCATAAAAAATTGTTATCATCGCCGCCATGACGACTACCGCCCCCCAGACCCCCAGCGTCCAGCTGCTCGAGGTCTCGCCGGAATATGCCGGCCAACGCATCGACAATTTTCTCCTGGCCAGGCTCAAAGGCGTGCCCAAGACCTTGATTTACCGCATCTTGCGTAAAGGCGAAGTGCGCGTGAACAAGGGCCGGATCAAGCCCGAGTACAAGCTGCAGGCGGGCGATATCGTTCGCGTGCCGCCGGTGCGCGTGCCTGAGCGTGACGAGCCCGTGCCGCTGGCCCAAGGCCTGTTGCAGCGCCTTGAGGCCTCGATTGTCTTTGAAGACAACAAGCTGATCGTGATCAACAAGCCGTGCGGCATTGCCGTTCACGGCGGCAGCGGCCTGACGTTCGGCGTGATCGAAGCCTTCCGCCAGTTGCGCCCGGATGCCAAGGAACTGGAGCTGGTCCACCGCCTGGACCGCGACACTTCCGGCCTGCTGATGATCGCCAAGAAGCGCAGCATGTTGCGTCACCTGCACACCGCCCTGCGTGGCGATGGTGTGGACAAACGCTACATGGCGCTGGTGCGTGGCAACTGGGCCAGTTCGATCAAGAGCGTTCGCGCGCCGTTGCAGAAGAGCAACCTGCGCTCCGGCGAACGCATGGTCGAAGTGGACGAGGAGGGCAAAGAAGCCCTGACCCTGTTCAAGGTGCTGCGCCGCTTCGGCGATTTCGCCACCCTGGTCGAGGCCAAACCGGTGACCGGCCGTACCCACCAGATTCGCGTGCACACCTTGCACGCAGGCCACTGCATTGCTGGCGATACCAAATACGGTGACGAGGATTTCTCCAAGGAAATCCGCGACCTGGGCGGCAAGCGCCTGTTCCTGCATGCCTACATGCTGACGGTTCCACTGCCGGATGGCGGTGAGTTGAAACTGCAGGCGCCGGTCGATGAGATGTGGGCCAAGACCGTGGAGCGATTGAGTGTCGCACCTTGATTACAAGCTGCTGATCTTCGACTGGGACGGCACCCTGTGTGATTCCATTGGTCGGATCGTTGAATCAATGCATGTCGCCTCGACCCGGTCGGGCTTCGCGTTGTGCACTGATCTGGCGGTGAAAGGCATTATCGGCCTGGGCTTGCCTGAGGCGATACGTACCTTGTACCCCCAGATCAGCGACGCTGAACTGGTGACCTTTCGTGACCATTACGCTGACCACTACATTGCGCTGGAGGCCACGCCTTCGCCGTTATTCGACGGTGTAGTGCAGTCGCTGGAAGCGTTCCGCGCCGAGGGTTATCACCTGGCCGTGGCCACCGGTAAGGCCCGTCGCGGGCTGGACCGGGTGCTGAAGGCTCACGGTTATGAAGATTATTTCGACATCACCCGTGCAGCGGATGAAACCGCCAGCAAACCCCATCCTCTTATGCTGGAGCAGATCCTGGCGCACTGCGGCGTAGCGCCGCGCCAGGCCTTGATGGTGGGCGACGCCTCCTTTGACCTGATGATGGCGCGCAACGCCGGCATGGACAGTGTCGCGGTCAGCTACGGCGCCCAGGCTGCCGAGGCCTTGCAGCAGTACGAGCCGAGGCTGACGATTGATCATTTTTCTGAACTGCAGGCCTGGCTAAGCCGGGCCCAATAAGTCTTTGCTGGGGTTAATGGCATGAGTGACGAGTGGAAAGCGCCCGAAAAGGCCGAGAGCGGTGATGACAAAAGCTGGAAGCTGCTGGAGAAGACTCTCCTGGCTGGCGTCCAGGAGCAGCGTCGTTCGCGACGTTGGGGGATTTTCTTCAAACTGCTGACCTTTGTTTACCTGCTCGGCATGCTGGCGCTGTTCAGCCCGCTGATGGACATGGAAAAAAGCGCCACCCGTGGCAGTAACTACACCGCCTTGATCGAAGTGCGCGGGGTGATTGCCGACAAGGAGTCCGCCAGTGCCGACAATATCGTCAGCAGCCTGCGCGCCGCGTTTGAAGACCCCAAGGTCAAAGGCGTTATTCTGCGCATCAATAGCCCGGGTGGCAGCCCTGTGCAGTCGGGCTATGTGTATGACGAGATTCGCCGTCTGCGCGCATTGCATCCGGATACCAAGCTTTACGCGGTGATTTCCGACCTCGGCGCCTCAGGTGCCTATTACATCGCCAGCGCCGCTGACCAGATTTATGCCGATAAGGCCAGCCTGGTCGGCTCCATCGGTGTGACGGCGGCCGGTTACGGCTTTGTCGGCACCATGGAGAAGCTCGGTGTGGAGCGTCGCACCTACACCTCGGGCGAGCACAAGTCCTTCCTCGACCCGTTCCAGCCGCAAAAGGCTGATGAAACCCAGTTTTGGCAGGGCGTACTCGATACCACCCATCGTCAGTTCATCGCCAGCGTGAAGCAGGGGCGCGGCGATCGTCTGAAGGACAAAGACCATCCGGAGTTGTTCTCCGGTCTGGTGTGGTCGGGCGAGCAGGCGTTGCCGCTGGGTTTGATTGATGGCCTGGGCAGTGCCAGTTCGGTGGCGCGGGATGTGATTGGCGAGAAAGAATTGGTGGATTTCTCGGTTGAGGAGTCGCCGTTTGATCGCTTCTCCAAGAAGCTTGGCGCCAGCGTGGCGGAGAAATTGGCCCTGTACATGGGCTTTCAGGGCCCGACCTTGCGCTGAGATCCAGCAGGCGAAGAGTTTCAAGTGTGGGAGCGGGCTTGCCCGCGATAGCGGTTTGTCAGCTGGCATTTATAGCGGCTGGCCTACCGCTATCGCAGGCAAGCCAGCTCCCACATTTGGTTTTGTGGTGGGTTTAAGGGATCTGCACGCCTTCAGCCAGCAACATATCCACTAGGCGAATCAGTGGTAAGCCTATGAGGCTGGTGGCATCCGGCCCTTCAGTGCTCTGAAACAGGCTCACGCCCAGCCCTTCAGCCTTGAAGCTGCCGGCACAGTCATAAGGCTGCTCGGCGCGCAGGTAGCGCTCAATGCGCTCCACGTCCAATACGCGCATGTGTACGGTAAGCGGCACGCAGTCGACCTGGCAGTGCCCGGTCTCGCTGTTAAGCAGTGCCAGGCCGGTGAGGAAGGTCACGCGCTTGCCGCTGGCTGCCAACAATTGTTCGCGGGCATTTTCGAAGGTGTGGGGCTTGCCGATGATCCGACCGTCGAGCGCGGCCACCTGGTCCGAGCCAATAATCAGATGCCTTGGATGGCTGTGGGCAAGGGCGCGGGCTTTCTCTTCGGCCAGGCGTTTGACCAGCTCGATGGCGGACTCATTTTCGCGGTGGCTTTCGTCGATGTCCGGCGAGCTGCAGATGAACGGCAGGTGCAGGCGGCTCAGTAATTCCCGGCGGTAAACCGAGCTGGATGCGAGTAATAAAGGCAGCATGGGCGTCTCCTTAAGGCAGTTGGAGATTCTAGCGAGGCGACCCGCTGACGCACAGGGCTGAATTTCCTTTGACATGGCTGGGTGCATCCCTATAATGCTGCGCCTATGTTGAATGACCCGATTCCACCTCACGTTGACCCGCGCAAATTGGCAGATCGTGGCACTTCCCTTCAAGGTGAATTGCTGCTGGCCGATTTGGAGAGACTCTGCGACCCGCTTTCCGACACTGTCGGTACGGTGCAGGCCAAATTCGTTTTTGAACGAGATGAACGTAAGTCTGTGGTAATCCACAGTTTTATCGACACCGAAGTCAAAATGGTTTGCCAGCGTTGTCTTGAGCTGGTCACCCTGCCGATTCACAGCGAATGCAGTTACGCTGTGGTGAAGGAGGGTGCGAATACCCAGTCGTTGCCGAAAGGTTATGACGTGCTGGAACTGGGCGAAGATCCTTTGGATCTGCATGCACTGATCGAGGAAGAGCTTCTGCTCGCCTTGCCCATTGTGCCTGCTCATCATCCGGAAGAATGCCAGCAGCCGGAGGGTCTCGATGACGAGGCCGAGCCGAGCGAGGACGAGGTAACGCGGTCCAACCCGTTCAGTGTATTGGCGCAGTTAAAGCGTGACCCAAACGTTTAGGAGTTAATCAATTATGGCTGTTCAGCAGAACAAAAAATCCCGCTCTGCCCGTGACATGCGTCGTTCGCACGATGCCCTGACGGCGAGCACTCTGTCTGTAGAAAAAACCACCGGTGAAATTCACCTGCGTCACCACGTATCGCCAGAAGGCGTATACCGTGGCCGTAAAGTGATCGACAAGGGCGCTGACGAGTAATCACTTGTCTGCTCAAGTCATCGCGATTGACGCAATGGGCGGGGACTTCGGTCCCCGCAGCATTGTTCAGGCTTGCATTGCCAGCCTGGCTGCTACGCCCTCGCTGCACCTGACCCTCGTCGGTCAACTCTCCCTTCTTGAAGAACTGATTGCCAGCCATCCGGCGGTGGATCGCGCGCGCCTGACGATTACGCCGGCCAGCGAAACCATCAGCATGGACGACAAGCCGGCGACAGCCCTGCGTGGCAAGCCTGACTCTTCAATGCGGGTGGCCCTTGAGTTGCTGCGTGATGGCAAGGTGCAAGCCTGTGTCAGTGCGGGCAATACCGGGGCGTTGATGGCGTTGTCGCGGCATGTGCTCAAGACGTTGCCCGGTATTGATCGGCCGGCGATGGTCGCGGCGATTCCTACGCAGAAAGGCTACTGCCAACTGCTGGACCTGGGCGCGAACGTCGATTGCAGTGCCGAGCATTTGTTTCAGTTCGCCGTGATGGGCTCGGTGGCTGCCGAGGCGCTGGGCGTGAACCGACCGCGGGTGGCGTTGCTGAATATCGGCACTGAGGACATTAAGGGCAACCAGCAGGTCAAGCTCGCCGCCACCTTGTTGCAAGGTGCGCGGGGCTTGAACTACATCGGCTTTGTCGAAGGTGACGGCTTGTACCGGGGCGAAGCCGATGTGGTGGTGTGCGACGGGTTTGTCGGCAATATCCTGCTCAAGTCCAGCGAAGGCCTGGCGACCATGATTGCCACGCGTATCGAGGCCTTGTTCAAGCAGAGCCTGGCCTCACGCCTGGTCGGCGCCCTGGCGCTGCCGTTGATGCGTCGCTTGCAGGCTGACCTGGCGCCGGCGCGGCACAACGGTGCGAGCTTTCTGGGGTTGCAGGGCATTGTCGTTAAGAGCCACGGTTCGGCGGGCGTGCAAGGCTTTCAAAGTGCGATTGCGCGGGCGTTGATCGAGATCCAGGAAAACCTGCCGCAACGCTTGCACGGCCGTCTTGAGGACTTGTTGCCTTAGGCGAATCGGCCCGGGAGTGCTTAAATGTGACCGGCCAGTTCAATTGACCATCCAATCTGTCAGTTTCGTACGCTCCCAACCTTGGATTCATCTCAAAATCGGGAGTGCGCATTTTTGACGACCAGATCATTAGGGGCTTGTTACATGTCTACATCCCTCGCATTCGTCTTTCCAGGGCAGGGTTCGCAGTCCCTCGGCATGTTGGCCGAGCTGGGCGCGCAACATCCGCTGATCCTGGAAACTTTCAAGGAAGCTTCCGATGCCCTGGGTTACGACCTATGGGCGCTGACCCAGCAGGGGCCGGAAGAGCAACTCAATCAAACCGATAAAACTCAGCCGGCCATCCTGACCGCTTCGATCGCCCTGTGGCGCTTGTGGCTGGCTGAAGGCGGCGCGCGCCCGGCTTACGTGGCCGGTCACAGCTTGGGCGAATACAGCGCCCTGGTGGCCGCAGGCAGCCTGACCTTGGGTGAAGCGGTCAAGCTGGTCGAGCGTCGTGGCCAACTGATGCAGGAAGCCGTGCCGGCCGGGCAGGGCGGCATGGCCGCTATCTTGGGCCTGGACGATGCTGTGGTGATCGAAGCTTGCGCCGAAGCGGCCCAAGGCGAAGTGGTCAGCGCGGTGAATTTCAACTCCCCTGGCCAGGTGGTGATCGCCGGTGCCAAGGCGGCGGTTGAACGTGCCATCGAAGGCTGCAAGGCCCGTGGCGCCAAGCGCGCCCTGCCATTGCCGGTCAGCGTGCCGTCCCACTGCGAGCTGATGCGCCCGGCCGCTGAGCGTTTTGCCGAGTCCATCGCCGCCATCAACTGGCAGGTGCCGCAGATCCCGCTGGTGCAGAACGTTAGCGCGGCCGTTGCCGCCGACCTCGACACCCTCAAGCGCGACCTGCTCGAGCAACTCTACAAGCCTGTGCGCTGGGTTGAGTCAGTGCAGACCCTGGCCGCCAATGGCGCTACCACGCTTGTCGAGTGTGGCCCGGGCAAAGTCCTGGCTGGCTTGAACAAGCGCTGCGCCGACGGCGTGTCGACTGCCAACCTCAATACCCCGGATGCCTTTGCTGCCGCTCGCGCGGCACTGGCCTGAATCCCTGATCCCCGAACTTAGGAGAAGCCTGCATGAGTCTGCAAGGTAAAGTTGCACTGGTTACCGGCGCCAGCCGTGGCATTGGCCAGGCGATCGCCCTGGAACTGGGCCGTCAGGGCGCCGTTGTTATCGGCACTGCCACGTCCGCCTCGGGTGCCGAGCGTATCGCCGCCACCTTGAAGGAAAACGGCGTTCAGGGCACCGGCCTTGAGCTGAACGTGACCAGCGATGAGTCGGTTGCCGCTGTCCTGGCTGAAATCACTGCACAGTTCGGCGCGCCGGCTATTCTGGTGAACAACGCCGGTATTACCCGCGACAACCTGATGATGCGCATGAAAGACGACGAGTGGTACGACGTGGTCGATACCAACTTGAACAGTCTGTTTCGCCTGTCCAAGGGTGTTTTGCGTGGCATGACCAAGGCGCGTTGGGGTCGAATTATCAATATTGGCTCCGTAGTGGGTGCCATGGGCAACGCAGGCCAAGTAAACTACGCGGCGGCTAAAGCCGGTCTGGAAGGTTTCAGCCGTGCATTGGCCCGTGAAGTCGGCTCGCGGTCGATTACGGTCAACTCGGTGGCCCCAGGGTTCATCGACACTGATATGACCCGCGAACTGCCCGAAGCACAGCGTGAAGCGCTGCTGACGCAGATTCCGCTGGGCCGTCTGGGCCAGGCTCAAGAGATCGCAAATGTGGTCACTTTCCTGGCATCCGACGGTGCGGCATACGTGACTGGGGCTACAATCCCGGTGAACGGCGGGATGTACATGAGTTAAATTGTGACGGATCGCTTCAAAAAAATGTCATACGAGCTGTCTAAAATCCGTTATAAAGCTGCAACTTAATTTATAGGCAGGTGGCGGACCGGGTACAGGGTGAAGCTTTCAGTTGAAAAGCTGAAATGGCTTTCTATACACTTACCCACTGGCCAGCTGCCTGAATTTGTCCATTAGGAGTTAAACAAGGTATGAGCACCATCGAAGAGCGCGTCAAGAAAATCGTTGCCGAGCAACTGGGCGTCAAAGAAGAAGAAGTGACCAACACTGCTTCCTTCGTAGAAGACCTGGGTGCCGATTCCCTTGACACCGTTGAGCTGGTGATGGCTCTGGAAGAGGAATTCGAGACCGAAATCCCGGACGAAGAAGCTGAAAAAATCACTACTGTTCAAGCTGCTATCGACTACGTTACGAACCACCAGGCGTAATAGTTTGTAGTCGTCGCTTGCTGTTAGGGAAAAACCGCACTGCTGTAACGGCGTGCGGTTTTTTCTTTAGCTCTGATGAGACTTTTGCTCTGATGAAGCGTGAGCGCTAGCGAAGTGTCGTCATCAAGAAAAAGGAGAGTGCTGTGTCGCGTAGACGCGTCGTAGTCACCGGTATGGGTATGTTGTCGCCACTGGGTACGGATGTGCCAAGCAGTTGGCAGGGCATTCTGGCTGGCCGCAGTGGTATCGGTCTGATCGAACACACGGACCTTTCTGCCTATTCCACCCGTTTTGGCGGCTCGGTAAAGGGCTTCAATGTCGAGGAATATCTCTCGATCAAAGAGTCCCGCAAACTCGACCTGTTCATTCAATACGGCCTGGCCGCCGGTTTTCAGGCGGTGCGTAATGCCGGCCTGGAAGTCACCGACGCCAACCGTGAGCGCATCGGCGTGGCCATGGGTTCGGGTATTGGCGGTTTGACCAATATCGAAGAAACCAGCCGCACGCTGCACGATTCCGGCCCCCGTCGAATTTCACCGTTCTTCGTCCCGGGCTCGATCATCAATATGATTTCCGGTTTCCTGTCCATCCACCTCGGTGCACAGGGGCCTAACTACGCCATTGCGACGGCGTGCACCACGGGTACGCACTGCATCGGCATGGCAGCACGCAACATCGCCTATGACGAAGCTGACGTGATGATCGCCGGTGGCGCCGAGATGGCCGCCTGCGGCCTGGGCATGGGCGGCTTCGGCGCGTCCCGTGCGCTGTCGACGCGCAACGACGAGCCGACCCGTGCCAGTCGTCCGTGGGACAAGGGCCGTGACGGCTTTGTACTGTCCGACGGCGCCGGTGCGCTGGTACTGGAAGAGTTGGAGCACGCCAAGGCGCGTGGTGCCACGATCTACGCGGAGCTGATCGGCTTTGGCATGAGCGGTGATGCCTACCACATGACCTCGCCACCGTCCGACGGTGCCGGTGCTGCGCGTTGCATCACCAACGCCTTGCGCGATGCGAAGGTCAACGCCGACCAGGTGCAGTACATCAACGCCCACGGCACCTCGACCATGACCGGCGACCTGGCGGAAGCCGAAGCCATCAAGTCGGTGTTCGGTGAGCACGCCTATAAGCTGGCGGTCAGCTCCACCAAGTCCATGACCGGCCACCTGTTGGGTGCGGCGGGCGCGGTCGAGGCGATCTTCAGTGTGATGGCCATCAAGGATCAGGTCGCTCCGCCGACCATCAACCTCGATGAGCCGGACGAAGGCTGCGACCTGAACTTCGTGCCTCACGAAGCGCAGCCGATGCCGATCGACGTGGTGATCTCCAACTCGTTCGGTTTTGGTGGCACCAACGGTTCCCTGGTGTTCCGCCGGTTCACGCAGTGATGCACAGCTGGGTCGACGGTCAGCCAGCGGACAACGTGCCCCTGAAAGATCGCGGCCTGGCGTACGGTGATGGGGTGTTTGAAACCATCGCCGTCAAGGCCGGGCAGCCTGTGCTGCTCGACCGTCACCTGCAACGCCTTGACGAGGGTTGCAGGCGCCTAGCCTTGGTTACGGACTCAAAGCTTGTCCGTAACGAAGTGCTGGCGTATGCCGCCGCCCTTGGCGACGGTGTTCTCAAATTGATCCTCACCCGAGGCGACAGCTTGCGCGGTTATGGCATCAACCCAGGCGCCCCGGTGCGCCGTCTCTTGCAGGGCAATCCGCCCGCTACTTATCCCCCCGCGTATGGAGCCGACGGCATCCGTCTGTTTCCGTGCGCCACCCGCTTGGCCGAGCAGCCGTTGCTCGCCGGTCTCAAGCACCTTAATCGCCTGGAACAAGTGATCGCCCGCGCCGAGTGGCAGGACGTTGAGCACGCCGAAGGATTGATGCTGGATATGTCCGGGCGCGTCATCGAGGGCGTGTTCAGCAACCTGTTCCTGGTGCGCAACGGCGTGTTAACGACCGCCGATCTGAATCGTTGCGGGGTCGCCGGAGTCATGCGCGCCGAGATTCTGGCCCAGGCTCAAGCACTTGGCATGCCGCTGGACGTGGCCGACATCAGCCTTGAGCAGTTGCAGCAGGCCGACGAGGTTTTTGTTTGCAACAGCGTCTATGGCATTTGGCCGGTGCGTGGCTGTGCTGCGATGAGCTGGCCGGTTGGGCCGCTCACCCGTAAACTGCAGGCCATTGTTCGCGCGCTATTGGATATTTGAGTTGATACGAAAACTGGTTTTACTGCTGCAGATCGGCCTGGTCTCGGCAGGCTTGCTGCTGGGCTTCTCGGCCTGGAAGCTTGACTCTGCCTTGAAGCAGCCCCTGAATCTGACCCAGGAACAATTGCTCGATGTACCGGCGGGGTCGACCCCGACGGGGACTTTCAATCGCCTCGAAGCCGAAGGCGTGCTCGATGATGCCTTCTGGTTGCGCCTGTACTGGCGTTTCAACCTCGACGGCCAGCCGCTGCACAGCGGCGAATACCGCATGACCCCCGGCCTCACCGCCGAAGGCCTGATCGGCCTGTGGCAGCGCGGCGAAGTGGTGCAATACAGCCTGACGTTGGTGGAGGGCTGGAACTTCCGCCAAGTGCGATCGGCCCTGGCCAAGCATGAAAAGATCGTGCAGACCCTGTCTGGCCTGAGCGACAGCGAAGTGATGGATAAGCTCGGCCACCCTGGCGTGTTCCCCGAAGGGCGGTTCTTTCCTGATACCTACCGCTTCGTGCGCGGCATGACCGACGTCGAATTCCTGAAAAAAGCCTACAACCGCCTGGACGATGTGCTCGCTCAAGAGTGGAGCAAGCGCGCCGCTGATGCGCCCTACACCGACCCTTACCAAGCGCTGATCATGGCTTCCCTGGTCGAGAAAGAGACCGGCGTGCCGCAAGAGCGCGGGCAGATCGCGGGCGTCTTTGTGCGGCGGATGAAGATCGGCATGCTGCTGCAAACCGACCCAACGGTGATCTACGGCTTGGGTGAACGCTACAACGGCAAGCTGACCCGTGCGCACCTCAAGGAAGCCAACCCCTACAACACCTACATGGTTGCCGGCTTGCCGCCGACGCCGATCGCGATGGTCGGCCGCGAGGCGATCCATGCCGCGTTGAACCCGGTGCCGGGCAGCAGCCTGTATTTCGTCGCCCGTGGCGATGGCAGCCATATTTTCTCCGATGACCTGGATGCGCATAATGCCGCCGTGCGTGAGTTTCAGCTCAAGCGCCGCGCCGATTACCGTTCCAGCCCGGCGCCAGTGGTGAAACCACCGGAAGACGCGTCGCCCCCTGCTGATGCACCGGCGCAAGCACCGGGTGAAACGCCCGCCGAGCCTGCGCGGGACACCGCCGCGCCGCAAAGCCCGCAATGACTCTGACTAAGGACCGCCTGTGACTGGCTTGTTTATTACCCTGGAAGGCCCGGAAGGCGCCGGCAAAAGCACCAACCGCGATTACCTGGCCGAGCGCTTGCGTTCGCAGGGCGTCGAGGTGGTGTTGACCCGTGAGCCCGGCGGCACGCCGCTGGCCGAGCGCATCCGTGAAGTGCTGCTGGCCCCAGGCGAAGAACAGATGAACCCGGACACCGAGCTGCTGCTGGTGTTTGCCGCCCGTGCCCAGCACCTGGCCGAAGTGATCCGCCCAGCCCTGGCACGTGGCGCCGTGGTGATCTGTGACCGTTTTACCGATTCGACCTACGCCTACCAAGGCGGTGGCCGCGGCTTGTCCCTGGCGCGTATCGCCACCTTGGAAACGTTCGTCCAGGGCGAATTGCGCCCTGACCTGACGCTGTTGTTCGATCTGCCGGTGGAAGTGGGCATGGCTCGCGCCAGTGCCCGGGGGCGCCTGGACCGTTTCGAGCTGGAAGGCCAAGTCTTCTTCGACGCCGTGCGCACTGCGTTCCTCCAGCGTGCCGAGGCTGAGCCTGCGCGTTATCACCGGTTGGACGCGTCCCAGCCCCTGACGCAGGTACAGCAGGCCATCGACGCCCTATTGCCGACTCTGCTGGAGCGTGCCCGTGGCTGAAGCCTATCCGTGGCAGGACAGCCTCTGGCAGCAACTGGCCGGCCGTGCTCAGCACGCCCACGCCTATCTGCTGCATGGGCCGGCGGGTATCGGCAAGCGTGCCTTGGCCGAGCGCTTGATGGCCAGCCTGCTGTGCCAGCGCCCGGTCAGTCTGGAAGCCTGCGGTGCGTGCAAATCCTGCCTGCTGCTCAAGGCCGGCAGCCACCCTGATAACTACCTGCTGGAACCCGAGGAAGCCGACAAGGCGATCAAGGTCGACCAGGTGCGTGACCTCGTCAGCTTTGTGGTGCAGACCGCGCAGATGGGCGGGCGCAAGGTGGTGCTGATCGAGCCGGTGGAGGCGATGAACATCAATGCCGCCAACGCCTTGCTCAAAAGCCTCGAAGAACCGTCGGGCGATACCGTGCTGTTGCTGGTCAGCCACCAGTCCAGCCGCTTGTTACCGACCATTCGCAGCCGCTGCGTGCAGCAGGCTTGCCCGTTGCCGAGCGAAGCCATGAGCTTGCAGTGGCTGGCGCAGGCGCTGCCGGAGTGCTCCGAAGACGAACGGGTTGAACTGCTGACCCTGGCCGCAGGTTCACCGCTCGCGGCCGTGAAGCTGCAAGCCCAAGGCGTGCGCGAGCAACGGGCTTTGGTCGTGGATGGCGTGAAAAAGCTGCTCAAGCAAGAGCTGTCCGCGACACAACTGGCCGAAAGCGCCTGGAAGGATATTCCGTTGCTGCTGCTGTTTGACTGGTTCTGTGACTGGTCGAGCCTGATCCTGCGCTACCAGTTGACCCAGGATGAAAGCGGCCTGGGCCTGCCGGACATGCGCAAGGTGGTGCAGTACCTCGCGCAGAAAAGCGCGCAAGACAAAGTGCTGAACATCCAGGACTGGATTCTGGCCCAGCGCCAGAAGGTCCTGGGCAAAGCCAACCTCAACCGCGTGCTGTTGCTCGAAGCATTGCTGGTGCAGTGGGTCGGCTTGCTCGGCCGGCGTTAATTTCCGTGGCCGACGGTTGTATCGTTGGCCAGACACGTTCCGTGGCTCACCTTTACCGGACTAAGTTGTAACTTCCTATGCTCGTAGATTCCCATTGCCACCTTGATCGCCTCGACCTTGCCCAGCACGGTGGCTCCCTTGACGCTGCCCTTGAAGCGGCGCGCCAGCGTGGAGTAGGGCACTTCCTGTGCATCGGCGTGAGCGCCGAGAACGCCGCCGACGTCAAAGCGCTGGCTGATCGTTATGCCGATGTCGATTGTTCGGTGGGCATCCACCCGCTGGATCTCAAACCCGGTGAAGCGCCGGCCCTGGATTGGCTGCTGGGTGAACTCAACCACCCACGCGTGGTGGCGATTGGCGAAACCGGCCTGGATTACCACTACGAGCCCGAAGCCGCCCAATTGCAGCAGGCATCCTTCCGCCTGCACCTGCAAGCCGCCCAGCAAACCGGCAAGCCGGTGATTGTCCACACCCGTGGCGCCCGCGCCGACACGCTCACGCTGCTGCGCGAAGCCGCATTGCCACAGGCTGGCGTGCTGCACTGCTTCACCGAAGACTGGGACATGGCCAAGGCCGCGCTGGACCTGGGCTTCTACATTTCCCTGTCGGGTATCGTCACCTTCCGCAACGCCGACGCCCTGCGTGACGTGGCGCGCCAGGTGCCCGCCGACCGCCTGCTGGTGGAAACCGATTCGCCGTACCTGGCGCCCATCCCCCATCGTGGCAAGCCGAACCTGCCGGAATACGTGCGGGACGTGGCGGATTACCTGGCGATGCTGCGCGGCGAATCCTACGAGCGCTTTGCCGAGCAGACCACCGAGAACTTCAAGCGCCTGTTCCCGCTCGCCCACGTTGCCGGCTGATAAGGCCTAATCGCAGGCAAAAAAAACCCGGGTTCTGGGGGGGGAATCCGGGCTAAGACCATTAGGAGTAAAACAAGAGTACGCAGTCCGTCGGTACCCAGGTCGACGCGTCACTTGGGGGAGATGTCACGTCGACAGTTCAAGTATTGATCAGTATCCCGTTCAGTCCAGTCGCATCTGATCGTTTTTTAAACAGATTTGGAATACGCGCGCTTCGCTTGAGTTCTCATTGAGCAGGTGCACGGCGCCCTTGGGCACGTCTCGTTTCTGACTGATATCAATGAAATCGTTGGCGTGCTGAAGCTAAAGTGCGTGACGGGTTCACATAGACGTTGCCCAACGACTGTTCAGTCGGGATAATCCCTCGTACTGGGTAAATCGTATCGTCATGTAGCCGTGGCCATGCACAACCCTCCTAATATTCACCTCTGCAGACCTCTCCCTCATGCAAAAAGAACCCCGTAAGGTCCGTGAGTTTCGCCGCCGTGAGCAGGAAATTCTCGACACCGCACTCAAGTTGTTCCTCGAACAAGGTGAAGACAGCGTCACCGTCGAGATGATTGCGGATGCCGTGGGTATCGGCAAAGGCACGATCTACAAGCATTTCAAATCTAAGGCCGAGATCTACCTGCGCCTGATGCTCGACTACGAGCGCGACTTGAACGAGCTGCTGCATTCGGCCGATGTCGACAAGGACAAGGAAGCCCTGTCCCGGGCCTACTTCGAGTTCCGCATGCGTGACCCGCAGCGTTACCGCCTGTTCGATCGCCTGGAAGAGAAGGTGGTCAAGGGCCATCAGGTGCCGGAAATGGTCGAGGAGCTGCACAAGATCCGCGCCTCGAACTTCGAGCGCCTGACTCTGTTGATCAAAGGCCGCATCAGCGAAGGCAAGCTTGAAGACGTGCCACCGTATTTCCACTACTGCGCTGCCTGGGCCTTGGTGCATGGCGCCGTGGCGCTGTACCACTCGCCGTTCTGGAGCAATGTGCTGGAAGATCAGGAAGGCTTCTTCCAGTTCCTGATGGACATCGGCGTGCGCATGGGCAACAAGCGTAAGCACAGCGCCGAGCTGCCAAGTGCTGAGCCCAAGAGTGGCGAAACCCCCGCGACTTAAGCCGTTCCCGACACTACTGGCGCAATGATTTACTGCCAGTTGCAGTACCCCAGGAATATACTCAGGCAAGGACCTTGCTAAAAGTTGATTTATAAGTCAGCTTTTAGCGCGCCCGAACAATCCTCTGCCGGAGTGATCCATGATCGTTGATCGTCAAGGCAGGCGGTTTCGCAATTTGCGGATCAGCCTGACCTCAGCCTGCAATTACGCGTGTACCTACTGCGTGCCTAACGGCAAGCGGCTGGTGGCTGCCCAGGACGAACTCTCGGCCGAGGCCATGGCCCGTGGCGTGGCGTATCTGATCGAAGCGGCGGGCATCGAGCGCCTGCGCATCACTGGCGGCGAGCCGCTGGTCAGTCCTAAATTGGAAGCCTTCATGCGCGCGGTGGGTGGGATGGGCCTCAGTGATATCAGCCTGACCACCAACGGCCAATTGCTCGCACGCAAGCTGCCATTGCTGGTAGAGGCCGGCATCCGCCGCATCAACGTCTCCCTCGACACCCTGGACGCCGACGCCTTCCGCACCATTGCCCGTGGCGGCGACCTGGCCACCGTGCTCGATGGCATGGACCAGGCCCGCGCTGCCGGGATCAAGATCAAAGTGAACATGGTGCCGTTGCGCGGGCAGAACCTCGACCAGGTCATGCCGCTGCTCGACTACTGCCTGGAGCGTGGCTACGAGCTGCGCTTTATCGAGCTGATGCGCATGGGCCATCTGGCCAAGGACTCCAACGCGTTCCTGCAGCAATTCGTCAGCTTGCAGCAACTGCTCAGCCTGATCGGCGAACACCACGAATACCTGCAAGCCAATGCGCCGGTCGACGCCACGGCAGTGCGCTACGAAGTGCCGGGCAAGGGCTTCTTTGGTGTGATAGCCAACGAAAGCGTGCCGTTCTGTCGTACCTGTTCGCGGCTGCGGCTGTCGTCCACGGGTTGGTTGCATGGTTGCCTGTCGTCGAGCAACCGTCACTACGTCGGCGACCTGCTCGACCAGCCGCGCCACCAGGCGCTGCCGGCCTTGCAGGGTTTGTTGATGAAGGCCCTGGGTGACAAACAGGAAGTGGCCTTCTCCGGCGGTGCGACCATCATGAAAATCATTGGCGGCTGACGCCGAGTCTCAAGCTTGTAGCTAATATCTGCTCCTCTGGCGCGGATTCTGCATCTCACGCCCATTCGCCGGTTTTCCGTCACCGGCTTCTGGAGGATTAGGATGCGAAGTCTGGTTTTGTTGCTGGCGTCATTGACGCTGAGTGGTTGCATGACCGTCAGCGATATGGCCGAAGGCACCCGCTATCAGATGAGCGACGCCGGGTTGCTGGACCACAGTGATACGCGCCGCACCGCGTCGATTCGCATACAGCCGGACTCTTTTGTGTTTATCGCCCAGGGTGTGTTTGTGCCGCCGGGCAGCGCCTATCCGCGCCCTAACGTGGTGGCGGAGGAAGCCTTCAACGGTTTCGTCGAATATTTCCCGATGGTGCGTCGCGCCCACAAGCCTGAAGGCCTGGAACAGGCCATGTCCGAAGCCCGCGCGGCGGGTGCGCATTACCTGCTGTATTGCCGCTTCGCGGCAGCCGATGACCGTATCGGCAATACCGACGAGTGGACCGATCAACAGGCCCTGGACCGCGTCGGGATCGACACTGGCGTCATTCAGATCATGTTGATCGAGACCAGCACCCAGTATTTGATTGATACTGCACGTATTCGCAGTCGTGGCGGTTTACTGACGTTCCACGACAACAAGCCAGAAGATCTGATTGCCCGCCCACTGGCGCAGTACGCCCGGAGCCTGCTGGGTATGAGTAATCAGTAAGCCAGAGGAGCGCCCGATGACCGATTCCGCCAAGGCCAATGACCTATTGGCCCAACTGCCCAAGGGCAAGGGGCCGGCACCGGTACACCTGTGGAACCCGGATTTTTGCGGCAACATCGACATGCGCATCGCCCGCGACGGCACGTGGTTCTACCAAGGCACGCCGATCGGGCGTAAGCCGATGGTCAAGCTGTTCTCCAACATCATCCGCCGCGATGGCGATGATTACTTCCTGGTCACGCCCGTGGAAAAGGTCGGCATCAGCGTCGATGATGCGCCGTTTGTCGCGGTGACCCTGGAGGTCGAAGGGCAGGGCGAGAGCCAAGTACTGCGCTTCAGCACCAACGTTGACGATCAAATCGAAGCCGGCCTCGAACACCCGCTGCGTGTCGTCATCGACCCCGTCACCCAGGAACCGGCGCCGTACCTGCGGGTGCGCACCAACCTTGAAGCCCTCGTGCATCGCAACGTGTTCTACCAACTGGTGGAGCTTGCGGTCAGCCGTCCGATCAACGGTCAGAACTGGCTGGGCGTCTGGAGCGGCGGGGAGTTTTTCCGCATCGGCCTGGAACCCTGAGGCCGGCTTTTTCATCCTCCTGAAATAATGTGCTTGCTGTCATTAGGCGCTTTCGGTTATCAGTTTGTACATGATTAGACATGTCCGATTTGATAAGAAAAAACGCGTCGTCGACGAGCTCATCCGCCGTATCGAGGGTGGAGTGATGGCCGACGGTTTCCTGCTGCCGGGCGAGCATCAGTTGGCCGAGGAATTCGCGGTCAGCCGTGGCACCCTGCGCGAAGCCTTGGCTGAGCTCAAACGCCGCAACTACATCGCCACCCAGAGCGGCGTAGGTTCCATCGTCACCTTTGACGGCATGGTCCTCGACCAACGCAGCGGCTGGGCCCAGGCCCTGGCTGACACCGGCGCGCGGGTGACCACCGACATCCTGCGCCTGGACGCCGTGACCCGTCCGGACCTGTTCAGCCGTTTCGGCAGCGACCAGTTCATCGCCCTCGACCGCCGTCGGCGCACCACTGACGGCACGGCCGTGTCGCTGGAGCGCTCGCTGATGCCCGCCACCGGTGGCCTGGAAAGCCTGCCCCGCGTCGGCCTGATCGACAACTCCCTGACCATCACCCTGGCGGCCTACGGCTACATCGGTGCCGAAGGTGACCAATGGATCGGCGCCGAGCCGCTGAGCGACGAAGACGCCGAGTTGCTAGGCCGTCCGGCCGGCACGGTATTTCTCAAGGCCTCGCGCACCACCTACGACCGTCGCGAGCGCTTCATGGAGTACGTCGAAAGCCTGCTCGACCCTCTGCACTTTCGTCTGCATCTGCAGTTTGGAGCTTCAAAATGACCGCGGAAAATCGCGCGCTTGGCGCCTTCTACGGCTTGGCCTTGGGCGACGCTCTGGGCATGCCCACCCAGTCCTTGAGCCGCGAGCAGGTGCAACAGCGCTTCGGGGCCATCACCGGCCTGGAGGACGCCGATGGCGACCAACCGATTGCGCCGAATATGCCGGCCGGTTCGATCACCGATGACACTGAACAGGCGATCCTGGTCGGCGAGTTGCTGGTCGAAGGCAAGGGCAAGATCGAACCGACCGTGCTCGCCCAACGCCTGATCGACTGGGAAGCGGTGATGCGCGCCAAGGGCTCCCAGGATTTGCTCGGGCCATCGACCAAGCGCGCCATCGACATGATCCTCGCCGGCCACACGCCGGAAGAATCCGGGCGCTACGGCACCACCAATGGCGCCGCGATGCGTATCACGCCCGTGGGGATCGCCGCCGATGTCAGCGACCCGGCGCAGTTTATCCAGGCCGTGATTCAGGCGTGCCAGGTCACCCATAACACCACGCTGGGTATCTCCAGTGCGGCGTCGGTGGCCGCGGTGGTCTCGGCCGGCATCAACGGCGTGGACCTGGGCGAAGCACTCAACATTGGCACCCAGGTTGCCCAGCAGGCCGAACGCCACGGCCACTGGATTGCCGGTGGACGCATTTCCACGCGAATCAGTTGGGCACGGACCTTGAGCGTCGGCAGTGGCGACAAGGCCTTGTTTGCCGACCTGCTCTACGAATTGATCGGCACCTCCGTCGCGTCCCAGGAATCGGTAGTGGTCTCGTTTGCCCTCGCGCAACAAGTGGCGGTGGGTGCGATGAATGCCTTTGAGGCCGTGTGCCTGGCCGCCAGCCTTGGCGGCGACACCGACACCATCGCCGCGATCCTCGGCGCGATGTTGGGCGCGTGTTTGGGCATGCAGTGCTGGCCTGAGGCGATGATTGAACAGGTCAAGCAGGTCAATGGCCTGGATTTGCAGGCGCTGGTGCAAGGGCTGCTCGAAATTCGATAAGCGCCGCAGGCAAACAGGTGGGAGCGGGCTTGCTCGCGAAAGCGGTGTATCAGGTGGCCTATCAGTTGGCTGAACCACCGCTATCGCAGGCAAGCCAGCGCCCACATTGAGCCCAGTTTGAGTCAGGACGACCGATTGAAGCTTTGACTATCTGCCACAACCACAACAATACAGGCACCAGGAGCATCCCCCTCATGAGCACCCCGTCTAGCGGCCAAAGCGCCGGGCAATTGGAAACACGCGGTATCGAACCGGTCCCTGAAGGCGAGTGTAACGGCCATCCGCTGCAGCTGTTCTGGGTGTGGTTCGCGGCCAACATCAGCATCCTCGGCTTGCCGCTCGGCGCGACCCTCGTGGCCTTTCGTGGCCTGGCGATCTGGCAGGCGATCATCGTCGCGATCCTCGGCGCCGCCGGCTCTTTCGCCGTGGTGGGTATCATCTCGATTGCCGGTCGTCGCGGGCGTGCACCAAGCCTGACGCTGTCGCGCGCCATCTTCGGCGTGCGCGGCAATATCGGCCCCACCTTGGTCTCGCTGATGTCGCGCCTGGGCTGGGAAACCGTCAACACCACCACCGCCGCGTTTGTGTTGCTGTCGTTGTGCTCGATCCTGTTCGGTTCGCCGGTCGAGGCAAAAAGCGCACCGGTGCTGACGCTGATCTTCATTGCCATTTTCGTGCTGCTGACCCTGTCCGTCTCCGGCCTCGGCCACGCCACCTTGTTGGTCATCCAGAAGTGGGCCACCTACGTGTTCGGCGCGCTGAACATTCTGGTGGGCGGCTTCCTCTGCGCCACCATCGACTGGAGCGCGGTGTTCAATGCCACCCCGGCGCCGTTGAGCGCAATGATCATCGGCGTCGGCACCATGGCTGCCGGCACCGGCATCGGCTGGGCCAACGCCGGTGCCGACATGTCGCGCTACCAGCACCGCAGCGTCAAAGCCGCACGCCTGGTGGCATCTGCCGCGTTTGGCGCGGGCATTCCGCTGGTGCTGCTGATCACCCTCGGCGGCCTGCTGTCGGTGGGCAACAACGACCTGGCCTCGGCCACTGACCCGATCATCGCGATCCGCGACATGCTGCCCACCTGGATGGCCGTGCCGTACCTGATCACCGCGTTTGGCGGGCTGTTGCTGTCGAATAACCTCTCGGTGTACTCGGCGGGCCTTACCACCTTGACCCTCGGCTTGAAGGTCAAGCGCGTGCACGCGGTGATCGTCGACATCGTGGCGATCTTCGCCGGCTCGATTTACTTCATGCTGATCGCCGACAGTTTCTACGGCCCCTTCATCACCTTCATCTCGTTGCTGGCCGTGCCGATCACCGCGTGGGTCGGCATCTTCGTGGTCGACCTCATCCACCGTCACTACTACAGCCCCCAAGACCTGCTGGACGTGAGCCCCAGCAGCGCCTACTGGTATCGCGGCGGTGTGGAATGGCGTGCATTCGGCGCCTGGGCGATAGCGATTGTGCTGGGTTTTTGCTTCACCACCATCGGCACCACCGCCGAAAATATCTGGTTCGCCGGGCCGTTGTCCGACTCGTGGCTGGGCCATAACGGCCTGGGCTGGATCGTCACCTTCCTGGTGGCCGGCGGGATTTATGCGCTACTGGGCGGCGCGGCTGACCGTCGTCCGGCTTTAGTCGAGAGCCCTAATGTCTAGATTGCTGCACACCGGCCAGGTCATCGTCGACCTGGTCATGGCCCTCGACACACTGCCTGCGACCGGCGGCGACGTGCTGGCGCAATCCGCCAGCTTCGAAGCCGGCGGTGGCTTCAACGTAATGGCTGCTGCCCGGCGCAATGGTTTGCCGGTGATTTACCTCGGCCGGCATGGCAACGGCCGTTTCGGCGACCTGGCGCGCGCAGCGATGCAGGTTGAAGGCGTGGAAATCGCGCAGGCCGCCAGCGACGGCAAGGACACCGGTTTGTGTGTGTCGCTGACCGAGGCCACCACCGAACGCACTTTCATTTCGCATATCGGCGCTGAAGGCGAGTTGAGCGCCGAGGATTTGGCCGGTGTGGTGCCGCGCGCGGACGACTATGTGTACGTCAGCGGCTACAGCCTGTTGCTTGAAGGCAAGGCGCAGGCGTTGCTCGATTGGCTGCTGGCGCTGCCGCGTGAAATCACGGTGGTGTTCGACCCGGGGCCGCTGGTCAAAGCGCCGGATTCGGCGTTGATGGTTGCCTTGCTGCCGCGTATCGACATCTGGACCAGCAATGGCCCCGAAGCCCTGGCGTTTACTGGTGCGAGGACGTTGGCCGAGGCGCTGCTTGAACTTAATCGCCACCTGCCGGCTGAGGCACTGCTGGTGGTGCGCGATGGGCCGAATGGGTGCTGGGTGAGCCACCAAGGCCAGGCCGAGCATGTGCCGGGTTTCAAGGTGACAGCGGTGGACAGCAACGGCGCGGGGGATGCCCATGCCGGTGTGTTTCTTGCGGGGTTGGCCAAGGGGTTGCAACCTTCACAAGCAGCGCGTCGCGCGAATGCTGCCGCGGCGTTGGCGGTGACACGCTGGGGGCCGGCGACATCACCGGGTACTGACGAAGTGGATGCGTTGTTGGCAGAATGGGGCCTTCTTAGCAGGGAATGAGCCCATGACCCAGAATATCTACGACACCCCGGCCTTCTTCGAGGGCTACAGCAAGATGGGCCGCTCGGTCGAAGGCCTGGCCGGTGCGCCGGAGTGGCCTGCCTTGCAGGCACTGCTGCCGCCGATGCGTGGCTTGAAAGTGGTGGACCTTGGCTGTGGCTACGGCTGGTTCAGCCGCTGGGCCGAGGAGCAGGGCGCCGCGCAGGTGCTCGGGTTGGACGTGTCGCACAAGATGCTGGCGCGGGCCAAAGAGATGACCTCTGCGCCGACCATCACTTATGCAATCGCCGACCTGGAACAGCTCGACCTACCTGCCGGCGCATTCGATCTGGCCTACAGCGCCCTGGCCTTCCATTACATCGTCGACCTCAAAGGGCTGTTTGCGCGCATACACCAGGCGCTAGTGCCCGGTGGGCGGCTGGTGTTTTCCATCGAACACCCGATCTTCATGGCGCCGCGCAATCCTGGGTGGCTGGTGGATGATCAGGGGCGCAAAAGTTGGCCGGTGGATGGTTATCAGTTGGAAGGGCCGCGGGTGACCAACTGGCTGGCCGATGGCGTGATCAAGCAGCATCGTACCTTGGGCACGTTGCTGAATTTGTTGATTCAGGCGGGGTTTACGCTGAGTCATGTGCAGGAGTGGGGGCCAAGCGAAGCGGACCTGATTGCTCGGCCCGAACTGGCGGAAGAGCAAGAGCGCCCAATGATGCTGCTGGTGTCGGCTCAGCGCTGATTTCGGGTGTGCAGCACAAATCAAACTGTGGGAGCGGGCTTGCTCCCACATGAGTTTTGTAGTGGCTGGAAAACCGGCGTTAGCCAGCTTTGCGCAGCGCTTCAATCAACGGGCCAGACCAGACAAAATGGATCACTGAGAGCGTTCACCGTCCAGCTTGCGCGCCTCGTCAACGCCCGAGGCGGTCAGCTTGATCGGCAGGTTTAACGAATATTCACCAGCGTCGTCGGTGGTCACATGCCCATCCTTGATAAACCCACGGTCCTGCAGGAACGCCAAGACACTGGCAACCTCCTTCTCGCCGCGGTAGTTATCCAGCACCTCCTTGCCCAGGCCGTTAGGGTGGGCGTGCAGCAGGCGGGTGAGGACTTCTTTCTCAAGGTTTCTATCGACGTTCATGCGTACCTCTTCACTGGGAAATGATCGGGTGTTCGTCTTGCGTTCGATGTATCAAGGCGCAGGTTGTTTTGGCGAGCCAGGAACATTGGAGTCGTCACCGGTGTTGATTTTTGGCTGGTTAACACTCGGCCCCATTTTTCCGTTGCCGACCGCAGCTGGCGCCTGGCGTTGGGTGTCATTGCCCTGGGTGCGAGGGTCAGCGCCGGGTTGGATGATCGCGCCACCATTGGTATCCATGCCGGTGCCCATCGAATCCTGAGATTCCTGGGTGGCAGGGTTCGGTGGGCTGCCGACCGGGTCAGTCTTGCCGGTCGAGGAAGTGGCCGCAAACGCGTTCAGCGAGGCGGCAGACAACAGGCCCGTGAGGGCGAGGGCGGCAAACTTGGAATTCTTCATGAGGGTGTCTCCATATGATTAATGTCCTTACCCTTTATTGGTCCGCCCGGCCTTCGCGTTCGTGCCTTGATGGCGACGAACGGTATTAGCTCACCTGTAAGATTTTATGTGCTGAAAGATGGCGCCTGATCAGGCGGGCCACGGTGATTAGCCAGTTCAGCGCGGCGATGACCAATAGGCTGAGCATCAGCACGGGCATGCCGTAGTCGACGATGATCTTGCCCGCCAGCCAGGGAAACCCGAACACGCCGACAAAGTACGCCAGGCTGAACAGCAGCAGCGCTTGTGACGTGGTTCCGGCTGGCGCTTCGTTGGCTACCAACCCATTGATCACCGAATACGTCAGGCCGTATCCAACCCCCAGCGTGGCAGCGGCCAGCAAGTAGCTGAGATTACCGCTCACGCCAAACGCAAACAGTGCGATGGCCCCGAGCATGATCCCGGACAACACACAGGCGGCCCGGTAGGCATCACGCTTGACCACGAACCCCGCGATCAACAGGCGGCTGGTGATCGCAGCACTCAGGAACCCCGCGAAGAACAGCGAATAGTCCAACCCGTGCGCGGCCGCGTAACTGGTCTGGAACGACGAAAGCCCACCAAACACGCAACCTCCCAGGCCGACCATCAAGATCGCGAACCCCGCCTTGGAGGACAGCACGCGACGGCTGGCGGCCCAGGAAATCCTCGACGCCGGCACATTCGCGTGCTGCTTGAGTTGAGCGCCCATGCGCCAGAACATCACCACCCCGGCAAGGCTGGCCACCCCGGCGATGTAGAACGCCGTGGTCAGGGGCAGGTCCAGCGCACTGGCAGCGCGCCCGAGCAGCGGGCCGGAGCCGATCCCGCTCAACATGCTGCCCGACAGCAGGGCAAAGTACTTGGCTCGCTGCTGGGGCTCCACCAACAGGCTCACGATGATCGGGCCCAAGGTGTAGAACACGCCCCAGCCCAACCCCAGGGCCAGCCCGAACACCATTAAGCCTTGGCCAAACCCCGGCATCAGGGCAAAACCCAGGCAGGCCACCACCAGCAATACACCCATCCCCGCAATGGCTCGCGCCGCGCCCAATGCATCGGCCAAATGCCCGGAGAACACCACCGCCACGAAGGTGCTGAGCATCGCCATGGAAATCACACTGCCGGCGTCGTGCTCATTACCGCCGCGCGAATGAATCAGCAGCGACAGCAGAAACGTCGAGCCGTAGGACAGTGACAGCAGGAAGCTGGCGAGGCAGAACAGGGCGAAGGTCTTCGCGCCCACCGTAGACGGGGTGTGCATGAGCGAGTCTCGAATTGTTGGATTTATGCCCTCTGTTTACCACGCGTGGCCAAGCGGATTGTTCTGTGGTTGGTGGTGCTCGGATTACTGTTCGACGGAGTAAAGCGCGCGGGCCCCGCGAAAATGCACTGCAATCAGTCATCAAAGCGCCTTAGTATGTGGCCTTTGAAATTGCCCAAGGCCCGCCCATGACCATCGAGATTCGCCCTGCCGTGCCCAGCGATGCTGCGCAGATCCTGACGTTCATCACTGAGCTTGCCGAATACGAAAAAGCCCGGCATGAGGTGATCGCCAGTGTCGTGGACATCGAGCGCAGCCTGTTCAGCGAGGGCGCCACTGCCCATGGCCTGATCTGCTCGCGAGACGGTTTGCCGATTGGTTTTGCGGTGTTCTTTTTCAGTTACTCCACGTGGCTGGGCAGCAACTCCCTGTACCTCGAAGACCTGTACATCAACCCCGAGCAACGCGGCGGCGGGGCGGGCAAAAAGTTGCTGCGCCACCTGGCGAAGATCGCCTGCGACAACGGTTGCGGGCGTTTTGAGTGGAGCGTGCTGGACTGGAACGAACCGGCGATTGCGTTCTACAAATCCATCGGCGCGCAGCCGCAGGAAGAGTGGGTGCGTTACCGCATGGAAGGGGATGCACTGCGCGATTTCGCCCAGGGCTGAATTCACCCTTCCACGCACACCGAAGATCAAATGTGGGCGCTGGCTTGCCCGCGATAGCGGTGGTTCAGCCAATGATTTATTGCCTGACCCGCCGTATTCGCGAGCAAGCCCGTTTCCACATTTTTTTGGCTTTGTTTCACTATATGGGATGCAAATTTATATATTGAGATATTTCAAATGATGGGTTTATAGTCGGCAGCATCAGCACTCACTACCAAAAATAAAACAGGTGAAGCGATGCAGCCCCAACCGTTGTCATTACCCGCCGTGCCCGAACCTACCTACGGCGAGCGGCTGAAGAACAAAGTGGTGATCATCACCGGTGCTGCCCAAGGCATTGGCGAGGCGATCGTCGCCTGCTTCCAGGCCCAGCAGGCGCGCTTGGTCATCGCGGATATTCAGGCTGAAAAAGTCGAAAAAGTCGCCGCACACTGGCGCGAACGCGGCGCCGAGATCGTCGCGCAGGCCGTCGATATCACCTCTAAAGAGCAATGGCAGTCGCTGGTCAACCTGGCCATCGAGCGTTTTGGCCGTGTGGATGTGCTGGTCAACTGCGCCGGGGTCAATGTGTTCCGCGACCCGTTGGAAATGACCGACGAAGATTGGCGCCGTTGCTTCGCCATCGATCTCGACGGCGCCTGGTTCGGTTGCCGCACAGTGCTGCCGCACATGATCGAGCAGGGCATCGGCAACATCATCAACATCGCCTCCACCCATTCCAGCCACATCATCCCCGGCTGCTTTCCCTATCCGGTCGCCAAGCATGGCCTGCTCGGGCTGACCCGCGCCCTCGGCATCGAATACGCGCCCAAGGGCATCCGCGTGAATGCCATCGCCCCGGGCTATATCGAAACCCAGCTCAACGTCGATTACTGGAACGGTTTCCCCGACCCCCACGCCGAACGGCAACGCGCCTTCGACCTGCACCCGCCCAAGCGCATCGGCCAGCCGGTTGAGGTGGCGATGTCGGCGCTGTTCCTGGCGACCGACGAGGCGCCCTTTATCAATGCAACCTGCCTGATGATCGATGGCGGGCGTTCTGTGATGTACCACGACTAAAAACGTTTCCAATAACAAGAAGGAGGTGGTTCATGTTCAAGAAAACACTCGGCGCCTTGGCGCTCGCTGTTGCCTTTAGCGGCTTTGCATCTGCCGAAGAAGTGAAGATCGGCTTCCTGGTCAAGCAAGCCGAAGAACCTTGGTTCCAGACCGAATGGGCTTTCGCCGAAAAAGCCGGCAAGGACCAGGGCTTCACCGTGATCAAGATCGCCGTGCCGGATGGCGAGAAAACCCTTTCCGCTATCGACACCCTCGCGGCCAACGGCGCCAAAGGCTTCGTCATCTGCCCACCGGACGTGTCCCTGGGCCCGGCGATCATGGCCAAGGCCAAGCTCAACGGTTTGAAAGTGCTGGCGGTGGACGACCGTTTCGTCGACGCCAAAGGCAAGCCCATGGAAGACGTGCCTTACGTCGGCCTGGACGCCTACAAGATCGGCCAGAAACAAGGCGAAGCCATGGCCACCGAAGCCAAGCGTCGCAACTGGGACTGGAAAGACACCTACGCCGTCATCAACACCTTTGACGAGCTGGAAACCGGCAAGAAGCGCTCCGACGGTTCGGTAGAAGGCCTGAAGGCCGCCGGCCTGCCCGCCGACCACATCCTGTTCAGCGCACAGAAAACCCTCGATGTGCCGGGCAGCATGGATTCCACCAACTCGGCGCTGGTGAAACTGCCGGGCACCGCGAAAAACCTGATCATCGGCGGCATGAACGACAGCACCGTATTGGGCGGCGTGCGCGCCACCGAGAGCGCCGGTTTCAAGGCGGCCAACGTGATCGGCGTCGGCATCAACGGCACCGACGCCATCGAAGAGCTGAAGAAATCCGACACTGGCTTCTACGGCTCGATGCTGCTGAGCCCGGACGCTTCGGGCTATAAAACCGCCAGCGCGATGTTCGAGTGGGTGACCAAAGGCACTGAGCCGGCCAAGTTCACCGCCTTGGACAACGTGACCCTGATCACCCGCGCCAACTTCAAGGAAGAGTTGAGCAAAATCGGTCTGTGGAAATGAGCGGCGCAGCCCTGCGTTTCAACGGCATCGGCAAGGATTTTCCCGGGGTCAAAGCCTTGGCGCAGATCAGCTTTGAAGCACGGCCGCACTCGGTACATGCGCTGATGGGTGAGAACGGCGCGGGCAAGTCGACGCTGCTGAAAATCCTCGGCGGCGCCTACATCCCGAGCAGTGGCACGGTGCAGATCGGCGAGCAGACCATGGCCTTCAAAAATGCCGCCGACAGCATCGCCAACGGTGTCGCGGTGATCCACCAAGAGCTGCACTTGGTACCGGAAATGACCGTGGCCGAGAACCTGTTCCTCGGGCATTTGCCATCGCGTTTCGGCGTGGTCAATGGCGGCCAGCTGCGCAAGCAGGCGCTGGCCTGCCTCAAAGGCCTGGCCGATGAAATCGACCCGCAGGAGAAGCTCGGGCGCCTGTCCCTGGGCCAGCGCCAACTGGTGGAAATCGCCAAGGCATTGTCCCGTGGCGCCCATGTGATTGCGTTCGATGAACCCACCAGCAGCCTGTCGGCACGCGAAATCGACCGCTTGATGGCGATCATCACGCGCCTGCGTGACGAGGGCAAAGTGGTGCTGTACGTGTCGCACCGTATGGAAGAAGTGTTCCGCATCTGCGACGCCGTCACGGTGTTCAAGGACGGCCGCTTCGTGCGCACCTTTGACGACATGGCCGCGCTGACCCATGACCAGTTGGTGACCTGCATGGTCGGTCGCGATATTCAGGACATCTACGATTACCGCCCGCGTGAGCGCGGCGAGGTGGCGCTCAAGGTCGAGGGTTTGCTCGGCCCGGGCTTGCGTGAAGCGGTCAGCTTGCAAGTGCACAAAGGCGAGATTCTCGGCCTGTTTGGTTTGGTGGGTGCCGGGCGCACTGAGCTGTTTCGCTTGCTCAGCGGGCTGCAACGCGCCACCGCCGGGCAGTTGGAATTGTTTGGGCAAACCCTGCAACTGCATTCGCCCCGCGATGCCATCGCCGCCGGCGTGCTGCTCTGCCCGGAGGACCGCAAAAAGGAAGGCATCATCCCGCTGTCCAGCGTGGCTGAGAACATCAACATCAGTGCGCGCGGTGCCCATTCCACCTTTGGCTGGCTCCTGCGTGAAGGCTGGGAGAAGGGCAACGCCGACCAGCAAATCAAGGCCATGAAAGTCAAAACGCCGAACGCCGAACAGAAAATCATGTACCTGTCCGGCGGCAACCAACAGAAAGCCATTCTCGGCCGCTGGCTGTCGATGCCAATGAAGGTGCTGCTGCTCGATGAGCCGACCCGTGGCATCGATATCGGCGCCAAGTCGGAGATCTACCAGATCATCCACAACCTAGCGGCCAGTGGCATTGCGGTGATTGTTGTGTCCAGCGACCTGATGGAAGTGATGGGCATCTCCGACCGTATCGTGGTGATGAGCGAAGGCGCGCTGACGGGCGAGTTGAACCGCGACCAGGCGGATGAAGCACGGCTATTGCAACTGGCCCTTCCGCGTACGCGGGCTTGAAGAATTCGAGGTGAATGATGTCCCAGGTAAAAACAGCAAAAGGCTTCTGGCCAGGTTTCAACCAGCGCAAGTTTTTGGATGAATGGGTGATGCTACTCGCTGCGTTGAGCATCTTTGTGCTAAGCGCGTTGTTTATCGATAACTTCCTCTCGCCGCTGAACATGCGCGGGCTGGGCCTGGCGATTTCCACGGTCGGGATTGCCGCGTGCACCATGTTGTTCTGCCTGGCGTCGGGGCACTTCGACTTGTCGGTGGGCTCGGTGATCGCCTGTGCCGGCGTGGTGGCGGGGATTGTGATTCGTGACACCGACAGCATGGTGCTCGGCGTGTCGGCGGCGTTGGCCATGGGCCTGGTGGTGGGGCTGATCAACGGCATTGTGATCGCCAAGCTGCGCATCAATGCGTTGATCGCCACCTTGGCGACCATGCAGATCGTGCGGGGCCTGGCCTACATCTTCTCCAACGGCAAGGCCGTCGGTGTGATGGACGAACGCTTCTTCGTGTTCGGTAACGGCCAACTGTTGGGCGTACCGGTGCCGATCATCATCACCGTGCTGTGCTTTGTGTTCTTCGGCTGGTTGCTCAACTACACCACCTACGGGCGCAACACCATGGCCATCGGTGGTAATCAGGAAGCCGCGTTGCTGGCTGGGGTGAACGTTGATCGCACCAAGATCATCATCTTTGCCGTGCACGGTTTGATCGGTGCTTTGGCTGGGGTGATCCTCGCCTCGCGCATGACCTCGGGCCAGCCGATGATCGGGCAGGGCTTTGAGCTCACGGTGATTTCCGCCTGTGTGCTGGGCGGTGTCTCGCTGAGCGGCGGCATCGGCATGATCCGCCATGTGATTGCCGGGGTGTTGATTCTGGCGATCATTGAGAACGCGATGAACCTGAAGAACATCGACACCTTTTACCAGTACGTGATCCGCGGTTCGATCCTGTTGCTGGCGGTGATTATCGACCGTATGAAGCAACGTTAAAGTCTGCCCTGTGGAGATCAAAATGTGGGAGCTGGCTTGCCTGCGATGAGGGCGTATCAGCCGGTATATGGGTTGGCTGACACACCGCTATCGCAGGCAAGCCAGCTCCCACAATGGATCACCTCTGTTCAGGAAGGCTGCATTTGCCATAATGGCGCCGTTTTCGTACTTCCCAATAGGCCCGATATGCAGGAAAACGCCCACACTCCCGTCAAAGACGCCGCGCCCACCGGCACCCAGACCCTGCTGCGTGGCCTGGGCGTGGTGCAAGCGGTGGCGGCCGGTGCGCGGGATCTGAAAGAGATCGCCCGGCGCATCGGCACTACCCGCAGCACCACACACCGCCTGGCCAGTTGCCTGGTGGAGGAGCGTTACCTGCGCGTGGTGCCGCAAGTCGGTTACCTGCTGGGGCCCAAGCTGATTGAGCTGGGCTTCCAGGCCCGTGAAGAACTGCCGCTGGTCAGCCTGGCCGTGCCTTACCTGGATGAGCTGTCGGCGCTGACCGGCGACACCATCCACTTGGCGATTCGCGAATACGACGACGTGCTTTACCTGCACAAGAACCCCGGCCGCAACGGCCCGGAAATGCGCTCGCGGGTCGGTCATCGCATGCCGCTGGCGCGCACGGGTGTGGGCAAGGCAATGTTGCTGGATGACTCGGTGCAGGAGTGGCAGCGCCTGTATGAAGCCAGCCTGCCGGCCGCAGGCAAGAGCCAGCAATGGCCTCAGCACCCGGAGCAATCCTGGGCGCAGTTCGAGCAGCGCATGCGCGAATACGTGGTGGGCGGTTATGCGTTCGATCTGGAGGACAACGAACCGTCGATCCGTTGTGTGGCGGCACCGGTGCGCGATGCCAGCCGGCGAATCGTCGCCGGCATCAGCATCGCCAGTACCGTGCCCTACATGCCGCTGGAGAAAATGGCCGAGCTGATCCCTGTGATCAAACAGGTCGCAGCGCGGCTGTCAGCGGAGTTGGGCGCGAAGGCCTGATCAGGCCTTCAAGGTCGCCATGTCGATGACAAAGCGGTACTTCACATCACCAGCGATCATGCGGGTGTAAGCCTCGTTGATCTGGCGAATATCGAGCATTTCGATGTCGCAGGTGATGTTGTGCTCGGCGCAGAAGTCCAGGACTTCCTGGGTTTCGGCAATGCCGCCGATCAACGAACCGGCCAGCACTTTACGCCCCAACACCAGCTTGGCCGCGTTGACCGGTGGATCGACCGGCTCGATCAGGCCGACCAGGATGTGCACGCCGTCAAAGCGCAGCACATCGAGGTAGGGGTTCAGATCGTGCTGCACCGGAATGGTGTCGAGCAGGAAGTCAAAGCTGCCGGCGGCGGCTTTCATCTGGTCGGCGTCGGTGGACACGATCACGTGGTCGGCGCCCTGGCGACGGCCTTCCTCAGCCTTGCTCGCGGAGCGGGTGAACAGCGTGACTTCCGCGCCCATCGCCTTGGCGAACTTGATGCCCATGTGGCCCAGGCCGCCCATGCCCAGCACGCCGACTTTGTCGCCCGCTTTCACGCCGTAGTGCTTGAGTGGCGAGTAGGTGGTGATGCCTGCACACAGGATCGGTGCGGCGCTGGCCAGGTCGAGCTTGGCCGGGATCTTCACCACGAAGTGCTCGCTGACCACGATGCTGTCGGAGTAGCCGCCCATGGTGTTGCTGCCATCAACCCGGTCCGGGGTGGCGTAGGTCATGGTCGGGCCTTCGAGGCAGTATTGCTCCAGGTCTGCATGGCAGGCGTCGCAGTGGCGGCACGAGTCAACCATGCAGCCTACGCCGACCAGGTCGCCGACTTTGTGCGCGGTGACGCTGGCGCCGACGGCGGTGACTTTGCCGACAATCTCGTGGCCCGGCATCAGCGGGTACACGGCAATGCCCCACTCGTTGCGTGCCTGGTGGATGTCGGAATGGCACACGCCGCAGTAAAGGATCTCGATGGCCACGTCATCGGCGCGCGGGCTGCGGCGTTCGAAGGACATGGGGGCGAGGGGAGTGGTCGCCGACTGGGCGGCATAACCGATGGCGGTGTACATGGTGAAAACCTCGCAAAAGCAGTGACAGGTAAGGCGGGCCATTCTCCGCGCCACCCCCTGACGCAGCCATGGCGATTGCTCCGAACCTCATGCCTATTCGTCCGGCAGTGCCCCTGAATTGGATTCATCCGCCCCAAGACCTGCGATGATGCTCTCATCCCTTTTTCGCGAAGTTTTTTGCCATGTTGTTGACCCGCCATCTCGACGCCAACGCCACGCTGGTGGCCTTGATAAAAGGGCTTACGCCCCGCGACGGTTTTTCCCCGACCCACCTGCCGGGTGTGAAGGTCTTGCGCGCCAGTTGCGACGTGGCGCGTGGGCCGCAGATCTATGAACCAAGCCTGATGATCGTCGCCCAGGGCAGCAAAGTCGCCTACCTGGGCCCGCGTACGCTTGAGTATGGCGCTGGGCATTACCTGATCCAGGCGATGCCGGTGCCGTTTGAATGCGAGACGTTTGCCCTGCCGAATGCGCCGCTGTATGGCGTGACGGTGGGCATCGACCGTGTGGTGCTGGGCGAGTTGGTCATGGCCATGGGCATCCAGGCCGGGCCGCCGCCGACCGCGCAGACCCTGGAGTCGATGAGTTCGGTGGTGTTGGATGAGGCGATGCGCGGTTGCGTCGAGCGGCTGTTGCAGTGCCTGCACGATCCGCTGGAAAGCCGGATCATGGGCCCGGCGCGGGTACGCGAATTGTTGTTCACCGCGTTGCGCGGGCCGCAGGCCGATGTGCTGCGGGCGTTGGTGGAACAGCAGGGGCAGTTTTCGCGGATTGCCACGTCATTGAATCACCTGCATGCCCATTACGCCGAGCCGCTGAATATCGAGACCTTGGCGGGTTATGCGCACATGAGCGCGTCGACGTTTCATGAGCACTTCAAACGCTGCACGTTGTTGTCGCCGGTGCAGTACCTCAAGCGTTTGCGTTTGCTCAAGGCGCAGCAGTTGCTGCTGGTGGACGGCCAGAGCGTGGCGCAGGCGGCGCACAGCGTGGGGTATCAGAGTACGTCGCAGTTCAGTCGCGAATATAAGCGCTATTTCCTGCGTAATCCGGGTGAAGAGCGCGCGGCCTAGGTTCTGTTGATACAACTCGGTCAATGTGGGAGCTGGCTTGCCTGCGATGGCATCAGCTGAGTTTTACTGACAGACCGAGTCGCCTGCATCGCGGGCAAGCCCGGCTCCCACAGAAAGCGGGTCCCACATTCGATTTATGCCGGCCATAAAAAAGGCTCCCGGTCTGGGAGCCTTTCAGGTCAAGCAATCGACTTACATATTCGGGTAAGTCGGCCCACCCGCGCCTTCCGGCGTCACCCAGGTGATGTTCTGCGAAGGGTCCTTGATGTCACAGGTCTTGCAGTGCACGCAGTTCTGGGCGTTGATCTGGAAGCGCTTCTCGCCGTCTTCCTTTGTGATCACTTCATACACGCCGGCCGGGCAGTAGCGCTGCGCCGGTTCATCGTAGAGCGGCAGGTTGGTGCCGATCGGGATGCTCGGGTCTTTCAACTTCAAGTGGCACGGTTGTTCTTCTTCGTGGTTGGTACCGGAGATGAACACCGAGCTGAGCTTGTCGAAGCTCAACTTGCCGTCGGGTTTAAGGTAGTCGATCTTGGTGCTGTCCTTGGCGAGCTTCAGGCAGGCGTAGTCCGGCTTGGTGTCGTGCAAGGTGAACGGCATTTTGCCGCCGAGGATGTTCTGGTCGAACCAGTTGAAGCCGGCGCCGATGATCGGGCCGAATTTGTGCATCGCCGGGCCGAAGTTGCGGCTGGCGAACAGCTCTTCGTAGAGCCAGCTGGCTTTGAAACTCTCGACGTAGTTGGTCAGTTCGTCGCCGCCTTCAGACTCGGCGAACAGGCGCTCGGCCACGGCGTCGGCAGCGAGCATGCCGGACTTCATCGCGGTGTGGCTGCCTTTGATCTTGGCCACGTTCATGGTGCCCAGGTCGCAGCCGATCAGGGCGCCGCCTTTGAAGACCATTTTCGGCAACGAGTTGATGCCGCCTTTGGCCAGGGCCCGCGCGCCGTAGCTGATACGCTTGCCGCCTTCCAGGTACTGGGCCAGTACGGGGTGATGCTTGAGGCGCTGGAACTCATCGAACGGCGACAGGAAGGTGTTGCTGTAGGACAGGTCGACGATCAAGCCCACGACCACTTGGTTGTTTTCCAAGTGATAAAGGAAAGAGCCGCCGGTGTTCTCGTTGCTCATGATGTCCAGCGGCCAACCGGCGGTGTGCACCACCAGGCCAGGTTGGTGCTTGGCGGGGTCGATTTCCCAGATTTCCTTCAGGCCGATGCCGTAGTGCTGGGCATCGGCGTCGCTGTCCAGGTTGAAGCGCTGGATCAGTTGCTTGCCGATGTGGCCACGGCAGCCTTCGGCGAACAGCGTGTACTTGCCACGCAGTTCCATGCCCGGCGTGTACACGCCTTCTTTTGGATGGCCTTCACGGTCGACGCCGAGGTCGCCGGTGATGATCCCGCGCACCACGCCGTTTTCGTCGAACAGTGCTTCTTGAGCGGCGAAGCCCGGGTAGACTTCCACACCCAGGTTCTCAGCCTGTTGGGCCAGCCAGCGGCACAGGTTGCCCAGGGAGATGATGTAGTTGCCTTCGTTGTGCATGGTCTTGGGCACAAAGAAGTCAGGCACCTTGGTGGAGGTGTCGGCGCTGCGCAGTACATAGATGTCATCACGCACTACAGGGGTGTTGAGCGGGGCGCCGAGTGCTTTCCAGTCCGGGAACAGTTCGTTCAGGGCGCGGGGTTCGAACACCGCACCGGAGAGGATATGCGCGCCGACTTCGGAGCCTTTCTCGACCACGCAGACGCTGATTTCTTTACCGGCTTCGGCGGCCTTCTGCTTCAATCGGCAGGCGGCAGACAGGCCTGCCGGGCCAGCGCCGACGATGACCACGTCGAATTCCATGTATTCGCGTTCCACAGGCTATCTCCTACTCAAGGCTCAACAGGCTTTTTTTTCTAATGGGTGGAGGTTCGGTGTCGCCTCGCAGCAACGGCAAGACCCACCTTTCTCTCTAGGTGGCGCATTATATCTACACCACTGGCAGCGTCCAATACAAACGTTTGTTTGAATTGCTTGGAAGCTAGGTAAATCAAAGCAACGCGGCTTATGACTGGCTATTTTGGCGTATTGACCAGAATAGGTGTTCCGGTCAATATACGGTCGGTTTTGCGCTTACCGTAGGCAGACAGCAGGTTTCAAGAGCACGTCCAAAAGCAAGACAGGTGACGCGCGCCTAAACGATGGCGCGCAGTTTACACGCTGCGATAAAGAATGACCCCTCAGTCACCCCTGACGAACGGTCATCATTTCCCCATCGCTGAGTCACTTGCCGAGGTTTTTGGAGGTGCCCTTGTGTGCCGATGAGCATCAACCGCCAGGTTCGCCTAGGCGACTTTCTTTTCACCGGAGAGTAACGAGGAATCCATGAAGGTTCTTGTAGCTGTCAAACGCGTTGTCGATTACAACGTGAAAGTTCGCGTCAAGGCGGACAATTCCGGCGTCGACCTCGCTAACGTCAAGATGTCGATGAACCCGTTCTGCGAAATCGCTGTGGAAGAAGCCGTACGCCTGAAAGAGAAAGGCGTGGCGACTGAAATCGTCGTGGTTTCCATCGGCCCTACCACTGCTCAAGAGCAGTTGCGTACTGCCCTGGCACTGGGCGCCGACCGCGCTATCCTGGTTGAGTCGGCTGAAGAGCTGACCTCCCTGGCCGTTGCCAAGCTGCTCAAAGCCGTTGTCGACAAGGAACAGCCTCAACTGGTGATCCTCGGCAAACAGGCGATCGACAGCGACAACAACCAGACTGGCCAGATGCTGGCTGCGCTGACCGGTTACGGCCAGGGCACCTTTGCCTCCAAAGTCGAAGTGAGCGGCGACAGCGTAGCTGTTACCCGTGAAATCGACGGCGGCGCACAAACAGTTTCGCTGAAACTGCCGGCCATCGTGACCACCGACCTGCGTTTGAACGAGCCGCGCTACGCGACCCTGCCAAACATCATGAAAGCCAAAAAGAAGCCGCTTGAGTCGGTTACTCCAGAAGCTTTGGGCGTTTCTACCGCCTCTACCAACAAGACTGTGAAAGTTGAAGCACCGGCTGCACGCAGCGCGGGCATCAAGGTCAAGTCTGTTGCTGAGCTGGTCGAGAAACTGAAAAACGAAGCGAAGGTGCTTTGAATTGGGGAGCCTAACCATGACTATCTTGGTAATCGCAGAACACGACAACAAAGTGTTGGCCCCGGCCACACTCAACACCGTAGCCGCTGCCGCTAAAATCGGTGGCGACATTCACGTGCTGGTAGCCGGTCAAGGCGCTGGCGCCGTGGCTGAAGCCGCTGCGAAAGTCGCTGGCGTGAGCAAAGTACTGCTGGCCGACAACGCCGCTTACGCTCATCAACTGCCGGAAAACGTTGCTCCGCTGGTTGCAGAGCTGGGCGCTGGCTACAGCCACATCCTGGCAGCTGCCACGTCCAACGGCAAAAACATCCTGCCACGCGTTGCCGCGCAGCTGGACGTTGACCAGATCTCCGAGATCATCTCGGTTGAAAGCGCTGACACCTTCAAGCGCCCGATCTACGCCGGTAACGCCATTGCCACCGTGCAATCGACTGCTGCGATCAAAGTCATCACCGTGCGTGCCACCGGTTTCGACCCGGTTGCTGCTGAAGGTGGTTCGGCTGCCGTTGAAGCCGTCTCCGCTGCCCACGACGCTGGCACTTCCAGCTTTGTTGGCGAAGAGCTGGCCAAGTCGGATCGCCCAGAGCTGACCGCTGCCAAGATCGTCGTTTCCGGCGGTCGCGGCATGCAGAACGGTGACAACTTCAAGCACCTGTACGCCCTGGCCGACAAGCTGGGCGCTGCGGTCGGCGCTTCCCGCGCGGCCGTCGACGCAGGTTTCGTACCCAACGACATGCAGGTCGGCCAGACCGGCAAAATCGTTGCGCCACAGCTGTACATCGCCGTCGGTATCTCCGGCGCGATCCAGCATTTGGCCGGTATGAAAGACTCCAAAGTGATCGTAGCGATCAACAAGGACGAAGAAGCACCGATCTTCCAGGTGGCTGATTACGGCCTGGTTGCGGACTTGTTCGAAGCCGTACCTGAGTTGGAGAAGCTGGTCTAATCCAGCGGCTTCACTTATAAAGAGCCCGGTCTTTGGACCGGGCTTTTTTTTGCGCCTTTTTTAACCTGGAGAAACCGCCATGGACCTGCGTCCCGTATTGCTAGCCCTGTCGCTACTGCCGAGCCTGGCGCTGGCCGCCGGCAAATGTGAGCGCCTGGTGATCACCGGCAGCCCGGACGCACCGCCCTTGCTATGGCGCGACCCGCAAGACCCGACCCACCTGATCGGCGCCACCGCTGATGTATTGCAACAAGTGGCCAAGGACCTCGGGCTTAAACTTGACCTGCTCTACGGCGGCAAACGCTCCCTGGCCCTGGATGAAGTGCGCAGCGGGCGCATGGACATCCTCGCCGATGCGCCGCTGAACCTGGGCGAGTTGGAAACCCTCGACTATATCCACCCGGCGTTGATGCAGATCGATTATCTGGTCTGGACGCGCAAGGATTCGGCGCTGGTCTACACCTCGGCCGCCGACCTGCACGGCCACAAGGGCGCGGTCTCGGAACGTGCACGTTTGAGTGCCGACTTCGAAGCGTTCGCCGGCCTGCAACTGAGCCTGCAACGCCTGCCCAGCCTAACGCCAGCCTTCCAAAAACTGTTGCTCGGCGAAGTGGACTACGTCCTCGCCGGGCGTTATTCCGGCATGGCCATGGCCCAGACCTTGGGCATGAGCAATGACCTGATCGCGCGCGAAGTACCCATTGATCAGCCCGGCCTGTACCTGGCGATTTCCCACAACTCCGCCTGCAATGACCCATGGCTGCGCGGACAGCTGGCTAAAAAGATGACAGAATTGGCCGCGTCCGGTGTGGTGCAAGCGGCAACGCAGCGCAACCTCGAGCGCTGGAAGGCGCAATTGCAGCAACCCGTCGGCACCCCAGCAAAGTAAGGATCTACAGTGACTATTCGACCTCTTTTCGCGGCCCTCGCCGTTGTCGCTTTGGCGGGATGTGCAGTCGATCCTGCGCCGAATGAACAAATACGCCTCACCCAGCAAGCCTTGGAGCAAGCCAGCGCCGTGGGTGCCAGCACCGATGATTCGCCAGAGCTGAAACTGGCCGAAGACAAGTTCGCCAGGGCCAAGGCCAACATGGCCGACGAATCCTATAAGCGTGCGCGCATGCGGGCCGAACAAGCTGAGCTGGATGCGCGCCTCGCCGAAGCCAAGATTCTGACCCAGAAAAGCCAGGAGCAACTGAACGTGCTCAACACCCGCATCACCCGCCTGCGCAAGCAATTGCAGTTGGGAGAAGCCCAATGAGCCCGATGATCCGTGGTTTGAGCTGTGTGTTGCTACTGAGCAGCGCCGCCTTGGGCGGTTGCGCCAGCCAGGCCAATAGCGAACAGGCGTTGGAGCAGGCCGGCAGTGACTTCCAGGCGGTCAAGGAAGACGCCAACGTGTTGCGCTTTGCGCCCAAGGATGTGATTCGCGCCGGTGAATCCCTGGCCCGCGCCGATCGCTTGTCCAGCTATTGGGGCAGCGGCGCCGACGTGGTGCATTACGCTTACCTGAGCCAGCGCTACAGCGCGATCGCCCGCGAACACACCGAACAGGGGCTTAATGCCGAGCGCGGCACCAAGCTCGAACTGGAACGCCAACGCCTGCAACTGGCCCTGCGTGAAAACAAGCTGGCCAGTGTGCAGCAGCAGGGCAAGTGGCTCGAAGAGCAAATCGCTAGCCTGACCACCACCCAGACCAATCGCGGCTTGGTGATGACCTTGGGCGATGTGCTGTTCGACACCGGTGAGGCGGAACTGGAAAACTCGGCCAACCGTACTGTGCTGAAGATCGTGCAGTTTTTGCAACTGAACCCCAAGCGCGTAGTGCGCATTGAGGGTTACACCGATAACACCGGTGGCGAGCAGGAAAACCTCAAACTGTCCCGCGACCGCGCGCAATCGGTGGCCGATGTGCTGATGGACCTGGGGATCGACGAAAAACGCATCCAGGTCGAAGGCTATGGCGACCAGTACCCGGTCGAAGCCAACGCTTCCGAACGTGGCCGTGCGCAGAACCGTCGGGTGGAAATTGTGTTCTCCGATGAGAAGGGCCAGCTGGGCGCCGCGCGCTAAGGCCCGGCACGGTCTTGTGTGGGAGCTGGCTTGCCTGCGATAGCATCACCTCGCTGAGCCAGATACACCGAGGTGCCTGCATCCCAGGCAAGCCAGCTCCCACCCAAAGCAAACCCGATCGCTGATCGGGTTTTTCATGTTCAACACCCCTACAGTTTTTTCTATCACTGCCGCTCGTGCTCGACTATTCTCGCAACTGTCCCCGTACACTTCTAAACTGTGCCGGTATGTTTCACACAAAAATAAAATACCCGTGAAATCGAGTGCTGCGTCATGACCAATCTGTTGCTCTACCAACGTATCGCCCAGCAACTGGCTGAGGACATCCGGCGTGGTGTCTATCAGCCCGGTGAGCGTGTGCCCTCGGTGCGCAAAATGAGCTCCCAGCTCAACGTCAGCCACGCCACGGTGTTGCAGGCTTACGCCAACCTGGAAGACCAGGGGCTGATCCGGGCGCGGCCGCAATCGGGCTATTACGTGCACCAGACGCCTGCGCTCACGGCGCCGACGCCGGACATCGCACGGGTCGAGCGCCCGGGCTTGGTCACCCGCAGCAGCATCATCCAGCAAGTTTTGGTCGAGTCGCGCCGCGAAGGCGTCTTCCCGTTGGGCGCCGCCGTGCCGAGTGTGGATTACCTGCCGGTACGCGCGCTGCACCAGCAACTGGCCAAGGTCACGCGCTTCCAAAGCCCGCGGGCATTCAGTTACATGTTCAGCCCCGGTTTTGAGCCGCTGCGCCGCCAAGTGGCGATTCGCATGCGCGACGCCGGCGTGGTGGTCGACCCCTCCGAAGTGGTGATCACCCACGGCTGTGTCGATGCGTTGCAGATGTCGTTGCGCGTGCTGACGCGTCCGGGTGATTTGATCGCCGCAGAATCACCCACCTATTACGGCTTGCTGCAACTGGCCGACTTGCTGGGCCTCAAAGTCATCGAGATCCCCAGCGACCCGTCCACCGGCATGAGCCTTGAGGCCCTGCAACTGGCGGCCAACCAGTGGTCGATCAAAGCGCTGGTGTTGACCACGCGCCTGAGCAATCCCCTGGGCGCGACCATGCCTGAGGAGCGGCAGAAACAGTTGCTGCGCCTGGCCTCGGATTTCGATATCCAGATCGTCGAGGACGATATCTACGGCGAGCTAATGTTCGAGTTGGGCCGCACCAAGGCCCTGAAAGCCTATGACCGCCTGGACCGGGTGATCTACTGTTCGAGTTTCTCCAAGACGTTGTCACCCGGCGTGCGCATCGGCTGGATGATCGCCGGCAAGTACCAGCAGGAAATCCAGCGATTGCAGATGTTCAGCACCCACTCGGCGTGCAGCGTCACCCAGATGGGCGTCGCGGCCTATCTGGAAAACGGTGGTTATGACCGCCACCTGCGCTACATCCGCCAGGAATACCGCAAGAACCTCAGCGCTTTCCAGCTGGCGGTGCAGCAGTACTTCCCCGAAGGCACACAGATGACCCGCCCGAACGGCGGCTTTATCTTGTGGGTCAGTTTGCCCGGGCGCGTCAATACCCAGGAACTGCACGTGCGCGCACTGCAGCAAGGTATCAGCATTGCACCGGGGGTAATTTTTAGTAACACAGAACAGTTCAACCACTGTATTCGCCTCAACTGCGGCACACCGTGGAACCGCGAGGCAGAGCGGGCCCTGATGACGTTGGGGATGCTCGCCAGCCAACTGTGCCAAGAGACAGCTGCCGGGTTTTAAAACGGCTGGCTGAGGCGTGGAAAGGGGACAGTATCGATCGCTGGCTGATCTCCAGGCTTGTCAGGCCGCGCACAACAAGCGAGCATATGGCCCTCTGCCGTTAATGCTGTAGGCGATATGACCTCTATTTTTCGCGCTGCTGTGGTGATTGGCCTGTTAAGCCTGTGTAACGTTGGCACCGTGCTGGCGGCGGCTCCCGTGACCAAAAGCACGCCCGCGGCCAGTACCGAGCAAAAGACCCCAGCGAAGAAACCGGTCCCGGCTAAAAAAGCCCCGGTCGCCAAGAAGAAAGCCGCGAAGGTCAAAAAGCGCGCACCGATTGCGAGCAAATCCAAGTCGGCCCGTGAAGTGGCCCAGACTAAACTGCCATCGGCCCAGTTGGACCTGTCTTTGCCCTCTGAGATGGTCAGGCACTTGCAGCCCATCGGCACCATGCCCAAACCCAAGAGCGTGCCGTTGTTGCCGCCCATGTTTGGCGAAAAGCCTACCGACAACAGCGCGTTCCAGATCAACGGGCGCCTGCTCAGCAACGAGATGAAGCTGCAACTGCGTAACGAAGAGCGGCGCGATATCGAAGGCGCCGCGCTGGATTTCGAATTCAAGCAATAATTTTCCCGCAAAGGTGACGTCGCCCACTGACCATCTGTCGCAGACTGGTCGGTCACTTTTGTTTTGTGCGAAAAACCCCTGTTAGACCATTTTAAAACGGCTGTTTAAGGGCGTACTCTAGCCCGGCCATCCACACTGAGTCGTCGAGGACCTGCTGGTCATGAAATGCCGTGAAGGCTGTGGCGCATGCTGCATCGCCCCCTCCATCAGTTCGCCATTGCCGGGCATGCCCCATGGCAAACCGGCGGGCGAACGCTGCTTGCACCTGTCGGTCGAACAGCTATGCCAGCTGTTTGGCCAACCGGAACGCCCAGCGGTGTGCAGTGATTTCAAGGCGGATCTGGATGTCTGTGGCACCGACCAAGCCGATGCGATCCGGTTGATCGGCTGGTGGGAGCAGATGACGGCGGCTTGATGGGCTTTACTTTCGGAACTTACTTTCAGAACGTCGACAATAAGGAATACAACAATGGGTTCGCTGAAACGAATGGCTGTGCTGTGCGGTTTTACGGTGTTGTTTGCTGCCACTGCCCAGGCTGAGGATTGGCAAGTCGCCAAGGACGAAGACGGTATCAAGGTGTCCCTGAGCGAAATTGCCGGTTCCAAATACAAGGCGTATCGCGGTGTCACCTTGATCAAGGCGCCAGTGGCCAAGATCCAGGCCCTGCAGGAAGACGTGGCCGGTGCCTGCTCCTGGATCCACGAATGCAAATCGCAAAAACTGCTCAAGACCGAAGGCGACAAGAGCTGGACCTACACCCAGTTCAAGGCACCGTTCCCGGTGACCGACCGTGATTCGATCCTCGAAATCACCACCTCCAAGGCCGCCGACGGCACCGTGACGCGCAAACTGCTGGAAGTGCCGACCTACCAGCCGGAAGTCAAAGGTTACGTGCGAGTGGCCCAGGTAGACGGTTATTGGAAACTGGTGCCCAAAGGCGACAACCAGACCGAAGTGACCTACCAGGTGCACACCGAGCCAGGCGGCAGCGTGCCATCGTGGCTGGCCAACAAGTTTGTGGTGGACGCGCCGTTCAACACCTTGAAAGCCTTGAAAGAACACGCTGAAAAATAAGCGCAGTTGATCCGGTGCCTCCGGACATGAGTGGAACGTTTGCCGAGCCCTCAAGGTCCAGATAGTTGTAAGCCCACACACGGGTTTTATCGAGGAGGCACCGATGCAAAAGTGGCAGATTACCTTCGTTGATGATCACGGCGTAAAGTCCGTCGAGCAGTTCACCTGCGACCAGAAGCCCAGCCTCGAAGATGCGGCGCACATGATTCGCAACAAGCTCGTACCTGTGGCCGCCGAACTTGACCTCAATGACCTGGAAGGCCGTAAACCCGAGCCTACGGTCAAGATTCTGAAAGACCAGAACAGCATTCAAATCCTCGACATATCGCCTGCCGCCTGAACATTCTCTGTATGCCTTTAAAGCGCCTCTGGTGGAGGTGATAGCTTCGCGCTACTCTGCAAGTGAGATCAGCGAATGAATCGCTAAGGTCTGGTCTTGTCAGCTACATGCTTGTTTTCCCACGGTGTCGTTAATGCCGTAGCACCGGCGCCAGCAGGGCGCGGTCTTCGGGAAGCACGGAAAGTCTATCCATCAGTTTGAGGAGGACGTTTCATGAGCACAGCCTATCAAGAAGACATCAGCACCAACGTATTGCGCCGCATGAAAGAGGGCGGCTTTGACTTCTCACGTTTTCACCCCATCGAGTTCTACGCCATATTCCCGGATGAGGAACGGGCGCGCAGGGCTGCGGGTCGATTTCGTGGGGAATCCCTGAATGCCCAGGTCAGCGCGCGCGATGATGGCGCCTGGTACCTGGAACTGAGCAAAATCATGTTCGCAACCTACGACGGCATAGGAGACTTCGAGCAAGACTTTGAGGCGGTGGTCGAGCCTTTGGGCGGGATCATCGAGGGATGGGGCGTCAAGCAGGAGGTGCGTGGGTTACCGATGTAATTCACTGCACAGAGCAGAATGAGAAACGCAGCGTATCGGCTGACCTTTGGGTCGGCCGATTTTGTTTGTGCTGTAGGAAAACTCTCGGAACTTGCAGCGTGTTTTCTCGCACCAAAAAAAAGCCACCCAAAGAGGGTGGCCTAAAGGGAAGAGCGGTTCGCTGAAGCTGTAGGACGCATCCTGTTCAGCCGATGGGGGTGATTATCCGCAGGCGTGGGCGGGCAGTGAAATCAACTCTGACTATGCTGTTGATAGTCAAAGCCCGCATTGTGATGAAGCGCGGCACACGACGGCGGGCATTCTGCGCACCAGGACGGTGCGTATAGATCCCAGTGGTAATTCAACTCACTGATTTTTAAGTGTTTATGCCGATGGCACGGGCTTTGCGGTAGTTCAAACGCCCGGGTGACAAGGAGTACGGCATGACCCGCACTTATTACGATGAAATGTACGACGGGGCAGGGCAGGTCCGCCCCCATTACCGCGAGTTCGCCCGCTGGTTGGCCGAAACACCGGCCGAGCTGCTGGCTCAGCGCCGGCGCGAAGCCGATTTGCTGTTCCATCGCGCCGGCATCACCTTCACCCTTTACGGGGACGAGCAGGGCACCGAGCGCCTGATTCCTTTCGACACCATCCCGCGCAGCATTCCGGCGAGCGAATGGCGGATCGTCGAGCGCGGCTGCATTCAACGGGTCAAGGCGCTGAACATGTTTCTGGCCGACCTGTACCACGAGCAACGCATCATCAAGGCCGGGATCATCCCTGCCGAACAGGTGCTGGCCAACGAACAATACCAGCTGGCCATGCAGGGCCTGGACTTGCACCGCGGTCTGTATTCCCACATCTCCGGCGTCGACCTCGTACGTGATGGCGACGGCACCTACTACGTGCTGGAAGACAACCTGCGCACGCCGAGCGGCGTCAGCTACATGCTCGAAGACCGCAAGATGATGATGCGCCTGTTCCCCGAACTGTTCGCCGCCCAGCGCATCGCGCCCATCGACCACTACCCCAACCTGCTGCTCGACACCCTGAAAAGCTCAAGCCCGCTGGATAACCCCAGCGTGGTGGTGCTGACCCCGGGACGCTTCAATAGCGCGTTTTTCGAGCATGCCTTCCTGGCGCGGGAAATGGGTGTGGAGCTGGTGGAAGGCGCCGACCTGTTCGTGCGCGATGACCGCGTGTTCATGCGTACCACCGACGGCCCCAAGGCGGTCGATGTGATCTACCGTCGCCTCGACGACGCGTTCCTCGACCCGCTGGCCTTCAATCCGGACTCCATGCTCGGCGTGCCCGGCCTGCTGGCGGCGTATCGCTCGGGCAATGTGGTACTGGCCAACGCGATTGGCACCGGGGTGGCGGATGACAAATCGGTGTACCCCTTCGTCACCGAGATGATCCGTTTTTACCTGGATGAAGAGCCGATCCTGAAGAACGTTCCTACGTTTCAATGCCGCAAGCCCGACGAACTGTCTCACGTGCTGGCCAACCTGCCAGACCTGGTAGTCAAGGAAACCCAGGGTTCCGGCGGCTACGGCATGCTGGTCGGCCCCGCGTCCACCCAAGCGGAAATCGAAGCCTTCCGTGCGCGTATCAAGGCCAAACCTCACGCCTACATCGCGCAGCCGACCCTGTGTTTATCCACCTGCCCGACCTTCGTCGAAAATGGCATCGCACCACGCCATATCGACCTGCGGCCGTTCGTGTTGTCCGGCAAGGAAACCCGTGTAGTGCCCGGTGGTTTGACCCGCGTGGCCTTGCGCGAAGGCTCGCTGGTGGTCAACTCCTCCCAGGGCGGCGGTACCAAAGACACTTGGGTGGTCGAGGACTGATGCCATGTTGAGTAGAACTGCCTCGGATTTGTACTGGATGTCGCGCTACCTGGAGCGCGCGGAAAACCTCGCGCGCATGCTCGATGTCAGCTATTCGTTGTCGCTGATGCCGCAGGATGGGCGCGGTGATGGCCTGCATGAATTGGCGATGCCGCTGCTGATCACCGGCACCCTCGATGATTACCACGAACGCCACGGCGAACTGCATGCCGAGCGCCTGCTGCACTTCTTCGCGCTGGACGCGGCTAACCCGGCGAGCATCTACAGTTGCCTCGGCGCCGCGCGGGCCAGCGCCCATGCGGTGCGTGGGCGAATCACCGCCGACATGTGGGAAAACATTAACGCCACCTGGCTGGATATTCGCGATATCGCCCAGCAGGGCCTTAGCCGCTACGGCATGAGCCGGTTCTGTGAATGGGTCAAGGAACGTTCGCACCTGTTCCGTGGCGCCACCTACGGCACCATCATGCGCAACGACGCTTTTCGTTTTATTCGTCTGGGCACCTTCATCGAGCGCGCCGACAACACCCTGCGCCTGCTGGATGCGCGCTACGAAATGGCCGGCGACCAAGCCGCCGCCGTCAGCGACGGCACGGCCCACGCCTACTATCAGTGGAGCGCCTTGTTGCGCGCGCTGTCATCGTTCGAGGCCTACACCGAGATCTACCGTGACGCGCCGGGGGCCAGGCAAGTGGCGGAACTGCTGTTGTTGCGCGCCGACGTGCCGCGCTCGCTGCGCGCTTGCAGCGAAGAGATCGATCAGATCCTCGCCAGCCTGCCCGGCCTCAACGGTCGCCCGGCCCAGCGCCTGGCCGCCGAGATGGACGCGCGCCTGCGCTTCACCGCCATCGATGAAATCCTCGAGGAAGGCCTGCACGCCTGGCTGACCGACTTTATCCCCTTGGTGCGCCAGCTCGGCGACGCCATCTACAGTTCCTACCTGGAGGCCGCATGAGACTCTCCATCAGCCACGAAACCACCTACCACTACGAAGACCAAGTGCGCGCCAGCATCCAATACCTGCGCCTCACGCCCCACGACAGCGAACGCCAGCACGTGCTCAGTTGGCAGCTGGACTTGCCGCGCCCGGTGCGCGCCCAGGTCGACCCGTTCGGCAACATCCTGCATGTGCTGACCCTCGACGAACCCCACGACGCCATCATCATCGGCGCCCGTGGCCAGGTGGATATCGATGAATTGCGCGAGGCCGAACACGAGAGTCAGTCGGCGTTTCCGTTCTTGCGCAGTACGCGCCTGACCGAGCCCGATGAGGCCTTGCGCCTGTTCGCCGAGCTGCATTGCCATCAACGTCGCGACCGCAGTGCGTTGATCGACCTGATGCACGCGCTCAACCAGTCGATGGTCTACACGCCCGGCGCCACCGAAGTTGACACTTGCGCCGCCCAGGCCTTCGCAGGGCGCGCGGGCGTGTGCCAGGACCACACCCATGCGTTCCTGGCCTGTGCACGCAGCCTCGGCATTCCTGCGCGGTATGTGTCGGGGTATTTGTACACGGAGGACAGCACCCACCTGGCCAGCCACGCCTGGGCCGAAGCCTGGCTGGATGACGCGTGGTACAGCTTTGATGTGACCAACCAACTGGCGCGGCCCGAGCGGCATCTCAAACTGGCAGTGGGCTTGGACTACCTCGACGCCTGCCCGGTACGCGGCATGCGCCGTGGTGGTGGGCATGAGCAGATGCATGCCAAGGTGTTCGTGGCGCCGACGCCGGTGCTTTCGGTGCAGCAGCAATAACCGTCTTTACCGGCGAAGTTGATCGAGGGTGGGAGCTGGCTTGCCTGCGATAGCGGCCTGTCAGTTAACCCATTTGTAGCTGACCCACCGCCATCGCAGGCAAGCCAGCTCCCACAGTGAGCGGTGGTGTTTTCAGAACGTTTGCAAGGCTCACGGCTGCTGTTTACGCCCCGCCATATGCTTCAAATACCCCACCAGCAGGTCCAGCTCGCCATCCGGCAACACACTGGCAGCAAACGCCGGCATCTTCGCCTGTGGCCAATGCCGCATGCTTTGCGGGTCGCGGATATAACGCTTGAGGAAATCCCCGCTGAAATACTCAGTCGGGTTATAGGGGATATTCAGGTCTGGCCCCACCTGCGCATCGCCTGCGCCATTAAGGCGGTGGCAGGCCAGGCAGTTTTTCTGGAACAACGCAAAACCCTGGTTGACCGGGTCATTGGCGGCCAACTTCGGGTCTGGCAACAACGCCGGAAAGCGCTCGGCCACGGTCTTCAATTGCTTAATTCCAGAGATCTGGAACGGCCACTGCTCAGGGCTGATATGGCCGGCCTGCGGATCGGTCCACACCAGGTAAAACGGCCCGGCACTCGGCTTGCCCGCCGCCAACGCAGGCCATGGATGGGCAGGGTCTTCCACCGCCAACCAAGCACGGGCGCCACGATTTTCAAGCAAGGGCGCAGCCGTCAGCTCAGCGGCGAAGCCATCCAGGGCCACGGCTTGGAGGTGGTTTTCAGGCTTCAAGCCTGGAAGCAGAGACGCCAGCGGCACCGCGCGATAAGTCATGTTGCGCTTGTAGGAAACGTCATCAACGACCTGCACCGTCTGCGCATCCGGGTGCTTGAGTAGATCAGCGGTCTGCCAGGTCTTGTTGGCGTGATCCAGCTCTATAGTCAATTGCGCAGCCGAAGCGGGCAAGGCGAGCAGCAGGGCGAGGACGGCAAGGATTGGTTTCAAGAAGAGAGCCCGATGGTGGGTGGCGATGCGGCCCACGATACCGGAAATCCGCATGTAAAAAGACAGCCCCTGTAACAGGATCGCTATACGCAATGTCCCGGCAGGTGCTGCCAAAAGCTGTAGTCCTGGTGCAATGAGTGCCCGGAATGTGTGGATCGAGTCGTCACCCAATAATCTTGGTTAAATTGGGCAAGATCAGAATCAGTGTGGTGGTGAAGAGAATAAGTCCCGCCTGACGTACTTTCGAATGTTTGAACATGGCTGACTGCCTTTTGTTGTTATTCCTGAGCGTCAAATGCGGGCTGGTAATTTTCAGTATCGCAACGTGACGTGTCGCTTTTCTTACAGCTGCTCCAGCAAAACCCGGCAGCAACTTCCTACTAAGTGAACCTTAGAGCCCTCGTTCTTATTGCCTTAGATCCATTTCATATCAGCTAATCAGAATTTCTACTTAAAAAGGCATGAGGCATACCGCCATCTTGGCGCCAATGCCTTGGCTAGACCGCTAAAACGATTAACCCGAGGTCTCCCATAGCACCCTACCGTTCGTCCGAGCGTGAGGGTCAAAAGCAATGAGCGCATCGGTCATTGAAACCGTGTCAATCGGGCCTAAGGTAGGGGCACACACGCACAGCGTTCGAGGATGTCATGACTCAAGCTTTGATCTTTGATGCGATACGCACGCCCCGGGGCAAAGGCAAGGCCGACGGCGCCCTGCACAGCGTCAAACCGGTAAACCTGGTGGCGGGCTTGCTCACCGCGCTGGCCCAGCGCAGCGACCTTGATACACGCCAGGTGGATGACATCGTCCTCGGTTGCGTGACCCCGGTGGGCGACCAGGGCGCCGACATCGCCAAAACCGCCGCGCTGGTGGCCGACTGGGACGTCAGCGTTGCCGGCCTGCAGATCAACCGCTTCTGCGCCTCAGGCCTGGAAGCGGTGAACCTCGGCGCGATGAAAGTGCGTTCCGGCTTTGAAGACTTGGTGGTGGTCGGCGGCGTTGAATCCATGTCGCGGGTGCCCATGGGCAGCGATGGCGGCGCTTGGGTGCTCGACCCGCACACCAATATGCACAGCCACTTCACGCCCCAAGGCATCGGCGCGGATTTGATCGCGACCCTGGAAGGTTTTACCCGCCAAGACGTCGACGCCTTCGCCCTGCATTCCCAGCAGAAAGCGGCCAGGGCACGCGCAGACGGTGCCTTCAACAAGTCGCTGATCGCGGTGCAGGACCAGAACGGCATCGTGCTGCTGGACCACGACGAATTCATCCGTGGCGACTCCACCCTCGAAGGCCTCAGCAAGCTCAAGCCAAGCTTTGAAATGATGGGGCAGATGGGCTTCGACGCGACGGCGTTGCGGGTCTACAGCCATGTGGAGCGCATCAATCACGTGCACACACCCGGCAACAGCTCCGGCATCGTCGACGGTGCCGCGCTGATGTTGATCGGCTCCGAGGCCCGTGGCCGCGAACTGGGCCTGCAACCGCGAGCGCGGATTGTCGCCACAGCGGTGACCAGCACCGACCCGACCATCATGCTCACCGGCCCGGCACCGGCCACGCGCAAAGCCTTGGCCAAGGCCGGTTTGCGTGTGGAAGACATCGACCTGTTCGAAGTCAACGAGGCGTTTGCCTCAGTCGTCCTCAAGTTCATCAAGGACATGGGCATCGACGCCGCTCGGGTCAACGTCAACGGCGGCTCCATCGCCATGGGCCACCCGCTGGGCGCCACGGGCTGCGCGATCCTTGGCACCCTGCTCGACGAACTGGAAGTGCGCCAGCAGCGCTACGGCCTGGCCACCCTGTGTGTCGGCGGTGGCATGGGCATCGCCACCATCATCGAACGCCTCTGAGCCCAAGGAACCTGTCATGACCGAAGCCATTCGTTACGAAAAAGGCCAGGACCAGATCGTGGTGCTGACCCTCGACATGCCCGGCCAGAGCGCCAACACCATGAACGCCGTGTACCGCGAGGCCATGGCGGCCACCGTGGCGCGCCTGGAAGCGGAAAAGGATGACATCGCCGGTGTGGTTATCACCTCGGCGAAGAAGACCTTTTTTGCCGGCGGCGACCTCAATGAATTGATCAAAGTCGATAAGGCCCATGCAAAAGTTTTCTACGACAGCGTGTTGGTGCTGAAGGCGCAATTGCGCCGCCTGGAAACCCTCGGCAAGCCGGTGGTGGCCGCGATCAACGGCGCGGCACTCGGTGGCGGCTGGGAGATTTGCCTGGCATGCCATTACCGCGTCGCACTGGACGACAAGTCGACCCAGCTCGGCTTGCCGGAGGTCACCCTAGGCCTGTTGCCGGGCGGCGGCGGGGTCGTGCGTATGGTGCGTATGCTGGGGCTGGAAAAGGCCTTGCCGTATTTGCTGGAAGGCAAAAAAGTGCGGCCGCAGCAGGCGTTGCAGGCGGGATTGATCCATGAATTGGCGGCGGATCGCGAGGAGCTGCTGGCCAAGTCTCGGGCCTGGATTCTGGCCAATCCTGAGGCCAAACAACCGTGGGACAACAAGGCCTATCAGATCCCCGGCGGCTCGCCCTCACACCCAAAAGTAGCGCAGATGCTGGCGATTGCACCGTCGATTTTGCGCAGCAAAACCCATGGCTGCTTCCCGGCCCCGGAGAAAATCCTCTGCGCCGCCGTGGAAGGCGCCCAGGTGGATTTCGACACCGCGCACCTGATCGAAACCCGCTACTTCACCGAACTCGTCACCGGGCAGGTGGCGAAAAACATGATCGGCACCTTCTGGTTCCAGCTCAACGAAATCAACGCCGGCAGCTCGCGGCCACAAGGTTTTGCGCCGTACATCACGCGCCAAGTCGGTGTGCTTGGCGCGGGGATGATGGGCGCGGGCATTGCCTATGTCAGCGCCTGTGCGGGCATCGAGGTGGTGCTCAAGGACATTAACGTGGCGGCGGCAGAGAAGGGCAAGGCACATTCGGCCGCGCTGCTGGATAAGAAAGTCAGCCGTGGGCAATTGACCGCCGAACAGCGGGAAATCACTTTGGCGCGGATTCATCCTACGGCGTCTGATGCTGACCTGGCCGGCTGCGACCTGATCATCGAAGCTGTGTTCGAAGACCGCGAACTTAAGGCCAAGGTCTCGACCGCCGCTCAAAGCGTGGTCGGCACCGACGCCGTAATTGCCTCCAACACCTCGACCTTGCCCATCAGCGGCCTGGCGAAAGCGGTGCCTGATCAAGGCAAGTTCATCGGCCTGCATTTCTTCAGCCCGGTCGACAAGATGCCGCTGGTGGAAATCATCAAGGGCGCCCACACCCGTGACGAAACCCTGGCTCGGGGTTTTGATTTCGTACTGCAAATCAAGAAAACCCCGATCGTGGTAAACGACAGTCGCGGCTTCTTCACCTCGCGCGTGTTTGGCACCTTCACCAACGAAGGTATCGCCATGCTCGGCGAAGGCGTGGCCGCGCCGATGATCGAAACCGAAGCGCGCAAGGCCGGCATGCCGGTGGGGCCGTTGGCGGTGTCGGATGAAGTGTCGCTCAGCTTAATGAGCCACATCCGACAGCAAACCGCGAAGGATCTGCAGGCCGAAGGCAAGCCGCTGCCGACGCATCCGGCGACAGTGGTCATTGACCTGTTGGTGAACGAATACAAACGCCCCGGCAAGGCGGCGGGCGGCGGCTTTTACGACTACCCCGTCGGTGGGCAGAAACACCTGTGGCCCGAGTTGAAAACGCGGTTTGAACAGCCCGACAAACATATTTCGCCACAGGATGTACGCGACCGCTTGCTGTTTATTCAGGCTATCGAAACCGTGCGCTGCGTGGAGGAGGGCGTGTTGATGTCCACGGCTGACGCCAACGTCGGCTCGATCTTCGGCATCGGCTTTGCCGCGTGGAGTGGCGGCGCGCTGCAGTTTATCAACCAGTACGGCCTGAACGACTTTATCGCCCGGGCGCGTTACTTGGCTGAGCAGTATGGGGAACGGTTCTCGCCACCGGCATTGCTACTGGAAAAAGCGGCACAAGGAGAAATATTCGGCTGACCGAAACGCCCTATCCTGCCCGATAGAGAACCACTGTGGGAGCGGGCTTGCCCGCGATAGCGGTATGTCAGCCACTGCATAGGTCGGCTGATATGACGCCATCGCAGGCAAGCCCGCGCCCACCGTGAGTCACTTGGCGGGACTTGCTTTGCAGGTACATTTCAAGGCAGGCTCTGGGGTGTGCATTATTCCCATCACCGTGTCAGGTATTTTTTATGTCGCTACGCGTCTGTATCCTGGAAACCGATATCCTGCGTCCAGGCTTGATCGATCAATACCAAGGGTACGGGCAGATGTTCAAGCGCCTGTTCTCCAAGCAACCGATTGCCGCCGAATTTGTCGTCTACAACGTGGTGCAGGGTGAATACCCGTCGGATGAAGAAGTGTTTGACGCCTACCTCGTCACCGGCAGCAAAGCCGATTCTTTCGGCACCGACCCGTGGATCCAGACCCTCAAGACCTACCTGCTCCAACGTTACGAGCGCGGCGACAAGTTGCTCGGCATCTGCTTCGGCCACCAACTGCTGGCACTGCTGCTGGGCGGCAAGACCGAACGTGCCGGGCAAGGCTGGGGCATCGGCATCCACGACTACAAACTTGATGCCAAGGCGCCATGGATGAGCCCGGAAGTGGACGAGTTGACGCTATTGATCAGCCACCAGGACCAGGTGACCACCTTGCCGGAAAACGCCACGGTTATTGCCTCCAGCGTTTTTTGCCCGTTCGCTGCGTACCACATCGGCGACCAGGTGCTGTGCTTCCAAGGCCATCCGGAATTTATCCACGACTATTCCCGCGAGCTGCTGGAGATTCTTCAGACAACGCTGGGCGAAAAGGCCTACACCAACGGCGTCGCCAGCTTGGCACGTGACCACCACGGCGTCACCGTGGCGGAATGGATGATGCGCTTTGTCGCGCACAAGCCGCAGGCTTCAGCTTAAAGCCAGCCCGAACGCTTGAAGCTGGCCCACAAACTGGTGCAGCCCACGGCGATAAACCCGAGCACCGCAAAATAGCCGTAGTGCCATTGCAGCTCGGGCATATTCTGGAAGTTCATCCCATAAATCCCCGCTACTGCGGTGGGGAATGCCAGGATCGCCGCCCACGCGGCGAACTTGCGCTGCACCACGCTTTGGCGCGACGCCTCCAGCAACACACCAATCTCAATGGTCTGGCTGGCGATATCGCGCAGGGTGGTGAGGTCTTCCATCTGCCGCGTCACGTGGATCTGCACGTCACGGAAATACGGGCGCATATTCTTGTCGATAAACGGGAAGCTCAGCTTCTGCAGCTCCTGGCTGATCTCCACCATCGGTGCCACATAACGTTTGAGCCGCAGCACGTCGCGGCGCAGGCCGTGGAGGTTCTGGATATCGCGCTCGCTCAGCGAGCTGCACAGCACGTTACGCTCCAGCTCATCAATTTCGGCGTGGATTGCTTCGCTCACCGGCTGGTAGTTTTCGGTGACGAAATCCAGCAGCGCATAGAGTACGAAATCTTCACCGTGCTCGAGCAGCAGTGGCCTTGCCTCACAGCGTTGGCGCACAAAGCCGTAGGACGCCGAATGACCGTTGCGGGCAGTGATGATGTAGCCGTTGCCGGCGAAAATATGGGTTTCGATAAACACCAGCTTGCCGTTCTCGCGCACTGGTGAATAGGTGACGATAAACAGCGCATCGCCGAAGGTTTCCAACTTCGGGCGGCTGTGTTTTTCCAGCGCGTCTTCGATCGCCAGTTCATGCAAGTTGAACTGGCGTTGCAGGTTGGCCAGCTCCTGGGCGTTGGGCTCTTCCAGGCCGATCCACACAAAGTGGTCGGGTTTGGCAGCCCAGGCTGCGCCTTCGTCGAGGGTGATATCAGTGACTTTCTTTCCGGCGCTGTAAACGGCCGCCGCAACAACTCTACCCATGGTGCTGATCGCTTCTTATTAGGAGGACAGGTGTTGGGCAGCTTAGCTGGAAGCGAGTTCGATTGTTGCTGCCGATTGCAGTTCACGGTCCATCGCCGTGATGCATTCATCCATCTGCGCCTGACACGCCTGCATCAACGCCGGGATGTCATCCGGAGTCAGTCCCACGGTAGGAATCGGCGGCAACGAACGTATGAGCACATCACCACTGTTCCAACGATTAAGCTGCATATGCGTGACGTAATTGCTGACACACACCTGCACGATCGGCACACCTGCCGCAATCGCCATATGGAACGCGCCTTTCTTGAATGGCAACAACCCTTTGCCCAAGTTGCGCGTGCCTTCCGGGAACACCCAGATCGAGGTGTCTTCGTGCTGCAAGGTATGCGTGGTCGTGAGCATCGCGCGGCGCGCCTTTTGCGCATTGCCACGGTCGATCAGTACATTGCCCGCCAGCCAGAACAATTGGCCGAACAGCGGCACCCATTTCAGGCTCTTCTTGGCGATACACACCGTGCGATGCGGCACCACAGTGCCCAACACAAACAGATCGTAGTTGGACTGGTGGTTAGCGAGGATCACGCACGTGCCCGGTTTGTTACGCAGCGAGTCGATATCCGCCTTCACGTTCAGCCGCAATATCCACATCGCAGGCAGCCCGTAGAGGCGAGCACACAGGCGACTGTTGTCCGGATTGAACGGCCGACAGATACCCAGCAACACGCCCAGCACACCCGCGACCATAAAGTGCAGGCCCATCAACAACATACGTAACAGAAAAAGCATCGACACGGCCCATCTGGACAAAAGGTGGCGCAGTGTACGGATGTGCACTGTATTCGGCAATTGCCCCTACAGACGTAGGAGATAGGCGATGTTTAAGCACATGTTTCAACGTGTGCCGGCAAAGCCCGGCTAGAGCGGTTAAGGATGTTTCCGAATTTTTTGTAAGAAAAGCCCGACTCATGGTCGGGCTTTGGCGCAGCAGCTATAAAGCATCAGCTTAGGTTGTGGCCCTGATCCTGAATGATTGCATCATCCAAGGCTTCCAGCAGCGCCTTACGTACCTTCAACTTGGTGTGCTTGTGGGCGTTCATGTTGATCTTCTTCAACTGACGCGCCGCTGCCAGGGCCGCCGCGTGCAATTCCTCCGGTGCTACCACCTTATCCAGGAAGCCAGCGCCCAAGGCGCCTTGCGGGTCAAACATCTCGGCATTGATCACCGAACGATGAAACGCCGACTTACGCAGCCGATCCCGCGCCAGCTCAATACCGGCGTGGTGCATGGTCATGCCGATCGCCACTTCATTCAGGCCGATGCTGAACGGGCCTTCCACGCCAATCCGATAATCGGCCGACAACAGCAGGAACGCACCCTTGGCCACCGCATGCCCAGGGCACGCCACAATCACCGGGAACGGGTGCGACAACAGGCGACGCGCCAACGTCGAGCCCGACGTCACCAGGCTGATAGCCTCTTTAGGGCCGGCCGTCATCACCTTCAAATCATAACCACCGGACAGAATCCCCGGCGTCCCGGTGATGATCACCACCGCCCGATCCTTCTCGGCCTGATCCAGTGCCGTATTAAACTCACTGACCACCGCCGGAGAAATGGCATTCACCTTGCCGTTGCTCAAGGTCAGGGTCGCGATACCGTCTTCGAGGTGGTAGGCAATCAACTCACTCATGACGCGGTTCCTTGTAGGACTTGTTATAGATAGGCTGTTTATAGAAGCGCATGCGCAGACGTTACCCACCACGCCCGCCCCGGTAAAGCGCCGTGACTGACTACCCAGTCAGGCTTTTGCCGCATCCCCAAGGGTAGACGGCCCGGAGCCGGGCGCAGCCGCCGCCCCGAACGCGTACCGCCGATGCCCGAGAATGGCAGATTCACCGCCCCTTGCTGGGTGGGTAATGGCATAACCGTCTAACCGCATGAAAATTCTGAAAAAAACCTTTGCCATCAGAAAGGCTTTCGACTACATTAGCGCGCCTCGACAGACTGAACTAGTTTGACGAGATACGGTGAAGTGTCCGAGTGGCTTAAGGAGCACGCCTGGAAAGTGTGTATACAAGAAATTGTATCGAGAGTTCGAATCTCTCCTTCACCGCCATTTTTAGTTTAAAAAGCCCCGTTTTAC
>NZ_JBJGXU010000035.1:0-58573 GCF_045447305.1 Pseudomonas sp. D47
CATCTACCTAAAAAACCCGTCAAAAACTTAGCGCAACACAAAAAGTTGCGTAGATACCCATGCTCATCGCGGGCAAGCCAGCTCCCACAGTTTGACCGTTTTTACAGCTTGGGTCAGGCATTGCCGGCCAGTTTCAGGCGCGCAGCGTGGGTAAAATCCAGCATGCGCTTGAGCGGCCGCACCGCCTGTGGAATCACCGACGGCTCAACGAAAATCTCGTTGCTGCCCTCACGCAGGCATTGCAACGTGCGCTCCAGCGTATTCATCGCCATCCACGGGCAGTGCGCGCAACTGCGGCATGCCGCGCCGTTACCGGCAGTCGGCGCCTCAACGAAGACTTTGTCTGGGCACAGCTGCTGCATCTTGTAGAAGATGCCGCGATCAGTCGCCACGATAAAGGTCTTGTTCGGCAAACGCTGGGCCGCCGCGATCAGTTGGCTGGTGGAACCCACCGCGTCCGCCAATTCAATCACCGCCGTCGGCGACTCTGGGTGCACCAGAATCGCGGCATCCGGGTACAGCGCCTTCATGTCTTCCAACTGCTTGGACTTAAATTCCTCGTGGACGATGCACGCGCCGTCCCACAGCAACATATCCGCACCGGTCTGGCGCTGAATGTAAGTGCCCAGGTGTTTGTCCGGGCCCCAGATAATCGTCTCGCCGTTGTCCATCAGGCTTTCGACGATTTCCAGTGCGCAGCTGGAGGTGACGACCCAATCCGCCCGGGCTTTAACTGCCGCCGAGGTGTTGGCATACACCACCACCGTGCGCTCCGGATGCTGATCGCAGAACGCCGAGAACTCATCCACCGGGCAGCCAAGGTCCAGGGAGCAGGTGGCTTCCAGGGTGGGCATGAGGATGCGTTTTTCGGGGGTGAGGATTTTGGCGGTCTCGCCCATGAATCGCACGCCGGCAACCAACACGGTCTTGGCCGGGTGGGCAGCGCCGAAGCGGGCCATTTCCAGGGAGTCGGAAACACAGCCGCCGGTTTCTTCGGCCAAGGCCTGAATCACCGGGTCGCAGTAGAAGTGGGCAACCAGCACCGCGTCTTGAGCCTTGAGCTCGGCGGCGATGGCGGCACGCAGGCGCGTCTCCTCTTCGGCGCTCAGAGCCTTGGGCTGCTTGGCGTCGAGGTGGGCTTGAACCAGAAGGCGTTCGGAAATTTGCGTCATGTTCGCAAGACCTGCAGGCGCAGTTGCGCGAAAGTCGAGTGTACCACCGGCTCTGGAGCCCTTTGGGCGCCGCCGGACGAAGTGGTTGTGTTCATCAAGCACGGGTGAAGCTGCGCAAGGCTACAGAATATCGAATGGATTCAAAAGCCTAATCTGGCATTCTCGGGCACGTCTGTCGGGGGGAATAAACGGCGAAGAGCCCTGCCACAAGCCGGGCTCTTCGCGGTACAACGAAGCTCAGAAACGGTAAGTCACCGAACCACCAAAACCGTTGGCGCTGTTTTCATACTTGGCGTGGTAGGTCAGGCCCCGTGCTGGCTGAGTCTGGCACACCTTGATCGGCTCTTCCTTCAAGTAGGAATACGCCACGTCGAAGGTCAGGTTATCGATCGGCGTGACCAGATAGCCCATCGGCACGGCAATGCCGGCGAGCAGCGGTGTGGAGGCGAGCGAAATGGAGAGCGCCAAGGCGCCTTTTAGCGTTTTTTATTCATTACTAGGGCTCGAATTATTGGGCAGCGCCGTGCGTGAGGAAGTCGCTGGTGGGATAGGTATCGTAATGACATGATGAAGACCATTTAACCCACTCGGCCACACTCAAATGAATACCACTGTCGGGATGGGCCCTGAGCCAAGCGAACTGGCCACCAGCGGCCTGGGCAGGAACGAGGCGTTCACCGAGCGCGTGTTGGCCAGCATCAACGACTGCATCAAGGTCCTCGACCTCGATGCCCGCCTCACCTTCATGAGTGAAGGCGGCATGAAAATCATGGAAGTCAGCGACTTCAACAGCATCCGTGGCTGCCCATGGCCCGACTTCTGGCAAGACCAGGGCAACCTGGATGCCAAGGCGGCCGTGCAGGCCGCCAAACGCGGTGAAAGCGCGAGCTTCATCGGCCCCGCCCAGACCTTGGCCGGTAACCCGAAATGGTGGCATGTGCAGGTCAGCCCGATCCTTGACAGTGCCGGCCAGCCGGAGCAGATCCTTTGCGTCTCCCGTGATATCACCGCCCTGCGTGAAGCCGAGGAGTCGTTGCGCAGCCTCAACGAATCCCTGGAACAACGGGTGGTGGAGCGCACCCGCGACCGTGACCGTATCTGGCGGCTGTCGCCGGACCTGATGCTGGTCGCCCAACTCGACGGCGTCATCTCCGCCGTCAACCCGGCCTGGACGCGCATGCTCGGCCACACCGAACACGACTTGGTGGGCAGCCAGCTGCTGGCCTTGGTGCACCCGGACGACCTGGCCGTCTCATCGTCAGCGGTCAGCCGCCTGGGGGATGGCAAGAATTTCCCCAACTTCAAGAACCGCTACCGCCACCAGGATGGCAGCTACCGCATGATTGCCTGGACCGCCGTGCCCGACAGCGACTACATCCACGCGGTGGGCCGGGATATCCAGGCCGAGGAAGAAGCCAAGGAAGCCCTGCGCCTGACGGAAGACGCCCTGCGTCAATCGCAGAAACTGGAAGCGATTGGCCAACTGACCGGCGGCGTCGCACACGACTTCAATAACCTGCTGACCGTGATCAAGTCCTGCGCTGACTTGCTCAAAACCCCTTCCCTGAGCGAAGTGCGGCGCATCAAGTACGTGGACGCCATCGCCAACACCGTGGACCGCGCCGCGCGCCTGACCGCCCAATTGTTGACCTTCGCCCGCCGCCAAGCCTTGCGCCCGGAAGTCTTCAACGTCAGCGACAGTGTACTGCGGGTGGGCGAGATGATGGACAGCCTGACCGGCTCTCGCATCAAGGTCACTATCGAGGTGCCGCAAGAAGCCTGCTTTATCAACGCCGATGAAAGCCAGTTCGATACCGCCTTGGTGAATATGGTGGTCAATGCCCGGGATGCCATGGACGGCAGTGGCCAGTTGGCGATCAAGGTAGCAACAGCTACGTGGCTGCCTTCAGTGCGTGCCCACCCGGTGCGCATCGCCGACTACGTGACCATTGAGTTGAGCGATACCGGTTCAGGCATTGCAGCGGAAAAGCTCGACGCGATCTTCGAACCCTTCTACACCACCAAGGGCATCGGCCAAGGCACCGGGCTGGGCCTGTCGCAGGTGTATGGCTTTGCCAAGCAGTCGGGCGGGGAAATTCTGGTGCAGAGCGAATGCGGCAAAGGCAGCCAGTTCATGTTGTACCTGCCCAAGGTCGAGGCCGGTGTGACGCCAGTCATCCAGGACAATCACGACGCCCTCATCGCCTCGAACTTGTGCGTGCTGATGGTCGAGGACAACGCCGATGTCGGCCTCTACACCTCGCAGACCCTGGAGCAGATGGGCTTTAAAGTACTGTGGGTGGCAGACGCCAACAGTGCGCTGGAAGCCCTGGCGCCCAACCCGGAAAGCTTCCAGGTAGTGTTCTCCGACATCTCCATGCCGGGCATGAGCGGGCTGGAATTACTCGACGCCATCGAAGCCCTCTACCCCTGGCTACCGGTGGTACTCACCACCGGCTACAACGATGAATACGCACGCATTGCCCAGGAAGAAGCCCAGCGCTTTGTGTTGCTGCAAAAGCCCTACTCCACCGAGGGGTTGGCCATGCTGCTGCAAAAAGTCGTCAAGAGCCGTCTGAACCTGATTGCACAAGCCTAAGCCAGAACCGGGGCTGCGCAGGCCCCGTTTATAAACACGCTGATTGAACGCTTCCTCTGCAACAATCAAAAACTGCCCCGCGCCTCTGCATTGCAACCAAAACCCGAAAATTCAACACACAATAGGTGCCCACACTGGCACCACGCACCACGTTTGCGCATTCTTTTATTGAATAACGCGGCATTCCTCACGTTTTATGCAATAAATCCTACAGCCGACGTAACAATCCGTTTAATGATGGCTCTAGTGGCAAAAGACCACTGGGCCCACGGTTTGGCTCAGGGTTATGAATCGTGTGTATGTTTACGTTAAGGATGTCGAGTGCCGAATCAGCCCTCAACACAACGCCGGTGTTGTATCCAGAGACTGGGCGTCGCCCTGCTCTGCCTGTGCGCGCTGCCGGCCGCCGCCGCCGATGGGCCGCAAGCGGGCCATGAAGCGCTGCGCTTGCAGCAGCAACAGCAGCGCGACTTGCAGCAATTACAACTGGAGCAGCGTCAACGGCAGCTGCAACGCGGCAGTTTCGGTACGCAACCGGCCACGCCGGCCTTGCCAACAGACATCGCCAAAGATGAACGCTGCTGGCCGCTGAGCGGCACGCGCCTGGCCGGGGTCACGCTGTTCAGCCAGGCTGAGCTGAACAAACGTATCGAACCCTATGTGGCGCCGTGCATGGGCGTCACCCAGATCAACCGCCTGCTGGCCGAGATCACCCAGCTCTATGTGCAAGCCGGCTATATCGCCAGCCGCCCGTACCTGATCAGCCCGCCGGCGGCCGGGCAGTCGCTGGATATTCACGTCGAAGAGGGCTATCTCGAAGCCATCGAACTGGCCGACCAGAGCCTGCCGGTGTCGTTAGGCGGCGCGTTCCCCGGGATGCTCGGCAAGCCGCTGAACCTGCGCGATTTGGAACAAGGCCTGGACCAGCTCAACCGCCTGCGCTCGGTGGACCTTACCGCCGACATCGCCCCTGGCAGTGAAGCTGGCGCCTCGCGCATCATCCTGCGTTCGCGCAGCACCGCCTCGCGCTGGGCGTTGGGGCTTGGGGTGGATAACCTCGGCAGCGCCGGCACCGGGCGTGATCGCAATGCCATCAACCTGAGCCTGGACAGCCCGCTGGAGCTCAATGATTCGCTCAACCTGAGCTTCAGCGACACGCTCAACCACGGGCCGCGCTACAGCCGCAGCAACAGCCTGTTTTATTCCATCCCTTACGGGTACTGGACCTACAGCCTGTTCGCCAGCCATAACGAATACCGCTCGCCGTTCAAGCTCAGCCGCGCCACGTTTTATAACAGCGGCCGTACCGACCAGGTCAGTTTGCGCACCGACCGCGTGCTGTGGCGCGACCAGGGCCATCAACTCAGCGCCAACCTGCAACTGGCCTACAAGGACGTCGACAGCTACCTGCAAAAGGTTCGCTTAGGCATCCAGAGCCCGACGCTGACAGTGGCCGAGGCTGGCCTGAATCTGTTCTGGCTCAACAGCGCAGTGTGGAACCTCGACGTCAATTACGCCCAAGGCCTGACGTGGTTCGGCGCCGACCGTGATGCTGACCAAACGCAAAAAAACTTGCCCCAGGCGCAATTCCATAAGTACCGCGCCAACCTCACCCAATGGCGCAACGGCCAATGGCTGGGCCAGCCGTGGCAGTGGCAGAGCCAGCTGTCGGCGCAATACAGCCCGGATGCGTTGCCTGCCATCGAACAACTGCTGGGCACCGACGATTCGGCGGTACGTGGCTACCGCGAAAACAGCGCGTCCGGGGCCATCGGTGCGGTATGGCGTAACACCTTGCGCCTGCCGTGGAGCAGCAACCTGCCGGTAAAAATCACCCCGCGCCTGGGCCTGGACAACGGCTGGCTCAAGCGCGAACACGGCGCCCAAAGCCAGCGCCTGAGCGGCGCCAGTGTCGGGCTCAACTTGAGCTGGAAAAACGTGCAACTGGACCTCGATTACCAACGCAACCTCAACACGCCCACGGGGTTTGGCCAGGAACCGGAGGTCTGGCTGACGCGCCTTAGCTTGCAGATATGAACAAACACCTGTTTAGCCTGAATTAACCGCCGTACCTGACCACCCCAGCAGCGTTGCAACGAACAACGCACGTCGCGGATCAGCCAACACAGAGCGAATTTATTTATGCCGACTAACATCCATACGTTTCACCTTTCACCCCAGGGCAAACTGCGCTGGGCCATCGCCAGCCTGTTCCTGCTGCCGCAGCTAGTGCTGGCCGGTGGCTTGACCGTCGTCGAAGGGCCTGGCGGGACCCCGCAGCTGCAAAACCAGGGCGGCGTGCCCATCGTCAATATCGTCGCGCCAAATGCCGGCGGCCTGTCCCATAACCAGTTCCTGGACTACAACGTCGACCGCCAAGGCGTGGTGTTGAACAACGCCTTGCAGGCCGGCCAATCGCAACTCGCCGGGCAGCTGGCGGCCAACCCGCAGTTCCAGGGCCAGGCGGCGAGCGTGATCCTCAACGAGGTGGTGAGTCGCAACGCCTCGGCCATCAATGGCGCCCAGGAAATTTTTGGCCGGGCCGCCGATTATGTACTGGCCAACCCCAACGGGATTTCCGTCAACGGCGGCAGTTTCATCAACACCCCGAATGCCAACTTGGTGGTGGGCCGCCCTGAGCTCAACGACGGCAAGCTACAAGGTTTGAACACGCGCGATGCCAGCGGCCAACTGACGGTGCTAGGCCAGGGCCTGCAAAACGGCGCGGGCTCGATCAACCTGATTGCGCCGCGCATCGACAGCGATGGGCGCCTCAGTGCGCGTGACCAATTGAACCTCACGGTCGGCCGCAATCAGGTCGACTACGCCAGCGGCCAGGTGCGCCAGGTCGACCCGGCGAGCAAAACCCAAGACCAGCGTATCGACGCCCGTCTGTTTGGGGCGATGCAGGCCGGCCGTATCAACATCATCAGCACCGCCGAAGGGGCCGGTGTGCGCGTGGGCGCGGTGCAAGTCGAGGGTCGCGACGGAGTGAAGGTAAGCTCCGCTGGCGACCTCGATATCAGCGGCCAGGTCCACGCCAACAGCCTCGACGCCACCCGCGCCGGTGTGCAAAGCCGCCAGGGCGATGTCGACTTGCACAGCGCCAAGGACTTGAGCCTCGCCGCCACCGACGTCGGCGGGCGCAACGTCAAGCTCGACGCCGGCCGCAACCTCACCCTCAGTAGCCTGGAAAGCCGCAAGCTCCAGGAAAAGCGTGAACAGTGGAACAACAGCAACTTCCTGTTCACCTACGAAACCTATGACCGCACCACCACCGACAAGGACTCGCGCCAGCACGGCAACAACGTCGTCGCGCAACACAATGCCGCACTGTCGTCGGGTGCCAAGACCGAGATCGAGGGCAGTAAGGTCGAAGCGGGCGAAGCCTTGCGCGTCAACAGCGGCGCCGACCTGCAATTGAGTGCCGCCACCGAAACCCATGAAACCCGCGACCAAGGCAACCATCGCAAGCACCTGTGGAAAGCCAACTGGGACAAGTCCAGCAGCGAACAGCGCAGCGTCACCAGCAGCCTCAAAGCCGGCAAGACCCTGGAGCTGACCAGCCAGCAAAAACTGCAGCTGCAGGGCGCCGAGCTGAAATCTGCGGGCGATATTCAATTGGCCGCCCGGCAAGTCGATATCACCAGCGCCAGCCGTACCCAGAGCAGCCGCGACAACGCTTACTCCGGCGACCTGACCGGCGGCAGCTTCTTCGGCAAGAACGGCGATGGTGATAAGGGCAAGACCCTGAACACCGGCAGCAAGGTCAACGCCGACGGCAAGCTGATCGTCAAGGCGGACGACGTGCGCATCAGCGGCAGCCAGGCGCGTGGTGGCCAACAGGCCAGCGTCATCAGCGACAAAGGCTCACTGGTGATCGACGGCGTACAAGACACCTCCCACGACAATAGCTACAGCAACGACAGCAAGTTCTTTGGTATCTCCAAGGATGAAAGCCGCAAGAACCTCAAGGACAGCACCGTCGTCGCCAGCAACCTGCGCTCGGACAGCAACCTCAAACTGCAAAGCGCCAAGGACATCAGCGTCAGCGGCTCCAAGGTCTCTGCGGCAGGCGAACTGCAAGCGGATGCCAAGGGTGACATCAAGGTCGCATCGGCTGAAAACACCTCTGACACCACCACCGGCACTCACACGCGGGGTTTCGATGGCTACGCCAAGGAAACCGCCGACGGCACCCGTCAGTACCGCGCGGGTGTGAACTATGCAGACCAGCAGCACACCAGCAAGACCGACACCACCCAGCAGCAAGCTTCCAGCCTCAGCGGCGGCAGCCTGGCCGTCACGGCCGGTGGCGACGTGAGCATCAAGGGTTCCGAGCTGAAGGCGACCCAGGGCGATGCGACCGTGAGCGGTAAGAACGTCGAGCTGTTGGCGACCGATAACAGCACCCGCAACCAAACCGACACCACCACTACCGCTGGCGGCGTGTACTACACCGGCGGCCTGGACCGAGCCGGCAATGGTGCTCAGTTCAGCCATCAGAGCAGCAATGACACCAGCCACAAAACCACGGCGCAAACCAGCAGCGTGGCGTCGGCCGGCACGCTGACGATCAACGCCGGCAACACCCTCACCAGCCAAGGCGCGCAGGTGAAGGCCGGTTCTGAGTTGCAGGTCAACGCGGCTCAGGTCGATAACCAGGCGGCGCATAACACCGAGACTGGTACCCACAAGGAGAACGGCTGGACCGCCGACGTCGGCGCTAATGTCGAATACAAAGGCCTCACCCGGCCTATCGAAAAAGCCGTCGAAGGCGTGGCGCAGGCCAAATTCCATCAGCCAGGCCTGCTGGATGCCTTCGAGCAACCGAATGTCGGGCTCGATGTGGAAATCGGCCATACCAACAAGACCCGCACACAGCAGGACAGTACCGCCGTGGTCAGCCAGTTCAGTGGTGGCACGGTGCAGGTCAATGTCGCCAACACCGTAAAAGATGAGGGCACTCAATACCGCGCCAGTGAGGGCGGGCTGAAGATCAATGCCGGCGAGCACCTCGCCACCGCCGCCGCCAACACCCACACCAGCAGCGAGCAAGGCGTTGACGCCAAAGTGGGCGTGCGCGTTTACACCACCACCGGTGAAGACTTGAACGTGCGCGGCAATGGCGCAGGCGGCAGCAGCGATGTGCGCGAGGCCAGCAGCACAGCAGTGGTCGGCAGCTACGCCGGCGCCCAGGGTGTAAACATCGAGACCCAAGGCGACGCGCGTTATGAAGGCAGCCAGTTCAACGGCGGCCAGGCGGGCGTCAACCTCAAAGCCGGTGGCGAATTGGCGCTGAACCAGGCCAACGATACCCAGAGCAACACCAATAACAGCCTGCGTGGCAGCGGTTCATTGACCGTGGGCACGGCGCCGGGCAGCAACGGTACGAACGTCAACCTCGGTGCCGGTGTGCAACTGGACGACAAGCGCCTGAACACCCAGGACAGCCAGGCGCGTGTCGCGACGCTGCAGGGCAACGGCCCGATCCAGCTCAGCAGCGGTGGCGACATGACCCTGCAAGGCACTCAGGTCGGCAGCAGCACCGCGAAGACCGGTGACATCAGCCTCAACGCTGGCGGCAAGCTGAACCTGCAAGCAGCCACCGATACTCACGTGAGCAGCGGCAGCAACCTGGGCGGCGGCCTGACGGTCGGTGCTGGCAAGACCAACAGCGCCGAAAGCAGCGGCACCACCGGCAGCCTGAGCGCCAACTTCAACATCGGCAAAGTCGCCGAAAACGACCAAGGCGTTAGCGTCGGGCAGTTGCACAGCCACGGCAAGGTGAGCCTCACCAGCGGCGCCAACGCGGCGGATGCCATCCACCTGCAAGGCACTCAGGTGGTGGCTGACAGCGTCAATCTGGATGCGCAAAACGGCGGCATCCTGCAAGAGTCGGCGCAATCGACCCAGGCGCATAACAGCTGGGGCGTGACCCTGGGCGCAGGCGGCAGCGGCGGAAAAACGACCCTGGCCGACGCCGGTGAACACGACACCCCCAAGACCCAGCACGGCATCAATGCGCGGGCCAAGGTCGACGTGGATCACCTGCAAGGCACCACCCAGCACGACAGCCTGATCAAGGCGAATACGGTGGTGATCAACAGTGCCGGTGACACCCATCTGGCCGGCGCGCGGATTGAAGCCGAGCAGGTCAGTGGCAATGTCGGCGGCGACCTCGTCGTTGAGAGCCGCAAGGATCAAGTCAGCAGCACCCAAGTCAACGTCGACGCCAAGCTTGATGTCGAGAAAAACCAGCCCGGCGTGGTCAACAAACTGGCCAAGGCCAGCGGCCCGCTCAAGGACAAGGTGCAAGCCAAGGCCGAGGGCGCGTTCGACAAGCATCGCGACAAGTTGGAGAACGCCGTCGACAAGGGCACCGAGCACCTGGCCTCGGCCAAGGACAGCGTGGTCAACAGCGCTGGTAACGCCAAGGAACGCCTGGGCGAAAAACTCACCCGCAACGGTAGCTACGACGTGAACCCCGAGCCGCGTAGCGCCTTCGGTACGAGCGTGGACAAAGCCAAGGCTTACCTGGCGGACAAGAAGGATGCCGTGGGCACTCGCCTGTCGGACCTCAAGGAAAAGGTCTGGCCAAAAACCACTGACAGCTACGCCGTCAGCGGCAAGAACACCACCGGCAGCTCGGTGGCCAATACCGCCGAAAGCGTGCTGCTCGGCGACAAGAGCGGCAACACGTCCTACACCCCGACGTTGAACCTGGACGTCAGCCATGTGGTGAAAGACAGCGTCACTCAAGCATCGGGCATCCGCGGTACGCAGGGCGTCAACCTGCAGGTGAGTGGCGAAACCCGCCTGACGGGCGCGCGGATCAGCGCGGACCAGGGCAAGGTCGACCTGGGTGGTTCCAAGGTGACGGCAACGACGTTGGCCGGCAGCGATTACCAAGCCGATGTGGGGCTGAACCTGTCGAAGTCACCGGTCAACCTGGTGCTGGGCGCCAAGGACGAACTGACCCAGAAACAGGACGACGCCACGCGTAAGGATCAAGCCTTCAACCTTGGGCCGCTGCGGGTCGGCGGGCACAGTGATAGCCAGGAGTTGCAGGCTGGGATCGACCAGAGCATCAACTAAGTAGCATCGCGGCGGTGGACGTGGGCACGCCTACGTTCACCGCTGCAAACATTTCTAAATGTTCACCAACTACCTGGCCAAAGTCAGTGACAGCTGGAAAACCAAGATTGGTTTCGGCACTACCGTGCCGTGGCCGGTCGGTGTGGGCGGCAAGGGTAACGAAGGCGTTTCGGCCTACGTGAAGCAGATCAAGAACTCCATCGGCTTTGTGGAATACGCCTACGCCCTGCAGAACAAGATGACCTACGCCCAGCTGAAAAATGCGTCGGGCACATTCGTCAAACCTGACGCCAAGGCGTTCCAGGCCGCCGCAGATACCGCCGACTGGGCCAACGCCAAAGACTTCAACCTGATCATGACCAACGCCCCAGGCGAAGGCGCGTGCGCGTGCGCATTGCACGCACCATTGCGCTGCGCCCGCAGGTGTTGCTGCTGGACGAACCGACTTCAGCGCTCGACCCGATTTCCACTGGGCGTATCGAGCAGCTGATTACAGAGTTGAAGGCGCACTACACGGTGATCACCGTGACCCACAACATGCAGCAAGCCGCGCAGGTGTCGGACAACACCGCGTTCATGTTCATGGGGGAATTGATTGAGTATGGGAATACAGACGAGGTTTTTACCAAGCCGAAGATGAAGCAGACCGAGGACTATATTACCGAGCGGTTTGGCTGAGCCGTTGGCAGTGTATTTTATAAGTACCGCCTTCATCGTTGGGGCGTGCGGGACTCTGACAGAGCCCCGCAGGTCAAGAAACAGTTTCTATCATTTCGCCGCCGCCGGGGCTTCCTCTTTAACCACGCCCTGTAAAGAAAACTCTAACTCCTTACCTACACCCCCTGCTTTGACAATCTGCTGCTGACCTACCACTGAGTTTTTGTACCTTCCATATAAACCATTGCTCTTGATTTCACCCACTTTAATATTGCCCTCATCATCTGTCGTGAAAGGTGCAAAAAAACTACCTCGAGTAGGCGCTATCTGCGAGCTTTGATTTATTTTCGCGCCGTACTGTTCGACGAAACCTGTATCTGTGCCGACCAATACAACACGCTGGTCGACAGACAGATCTTTGACATGCTGCCTGGGCTCAGGATTATCGGGATCCGTGACATCCTGAATATAGGCTTTCAAGTTCTTCGCATTCGCAGGATCTCGCTCAACCGTAAGGTTATATTTATTGCCAAATTTAAAGTCTACCAATGTGCTATTGCTGGCCCCCTTTACTCCATCAAACTCAGCTGTGCCTTGTGATGCTTTGAAGTGCGGCCCATACCCAGAAAAAATAATCAGCGCCTTTGCGTCCCCGCGTGGCTGCATGCCGATATAGCCGCGGCCAAGATAGGTATTTTTCTCGGTATTAACACCAAACATCATCGCGTAATAAATGCCCGCGTCCGTGCCACTCTTTCTTTGAAGACCTTCGTCGATAGACATTGGAAAGGTGATATTGCTCAACCCAGAGCTTGGTGTAGCAAGTGAGTAACTCACAGCAAGCAGTCCATTGGGCGATGTTGCCTCTTTCTTAATTTCGTGTCTTGGATCGCTGACTTTATTAAGCTTTGAAGTATCGGTAGTGAGCGCTGGCAAAACAGTCCGTGCGCCAGCAGCACCATTTGAGAGGGGATGCACAGTGTTCGAAGCGATACCACGCGCCGGTAACTGAAGGCTGTTGTTATGTTCTTTGTTCTGGTCGTTATGTGATTTTTCAGTGACTGAAGCTGAGGATGGCGTTTGAGGTTGAACAAACGACTCGGGAGTTGTTTGTGGAAACAGTTGAGGACGATAAATATTCATATTCGCGACAGACCCTTTCTTGAAAAAGCAATTAACAATCGTTAATCCAGCGCCTATTCATTGGCATAATCTTAAGGAGTCCTGTCCAACTTGAATAACTAACGTAACGCATGCCAGGGGAACGTCCATCCTTGACGGACAAGGGCTCAGGCTCGTTAATTTTTCATAACACAACAGTAGAGGGCCGACACCAGAAGAGACTGTCAGAAAAATCACTAAAAGAGCCCGGGCTTTTCCTAAAAAAACAAGGTCAGTAACTGACAGTCACGGTTGATGTGACAGAAGACGTCTAGCACTCAGGCGTGATATTGAACGCCTGCGCAGCTAGCAGTACCGTACGTTGGTGATACCCGTGTATCGGGACTCGAACCCCACCAAATCGCAGGCAAAAAAAAACCCGGAAATCCTCACTTGCGTGGGCCTTCCGGATTTTCTAAACCGCCAAAAATGGTGGGTCGTGTGGGATTCGAACCTACGACCAATTGGTTAAAAGCCAACTGCTCTACCAACTGAGCTAACGACCCGCTGTGTTGTGGCGCGTATAATACTGATTTCTAAGGATTATTCAACACCTTATTTGAAATAAATCAGAAATAGCGCGTTGGGTCAGCAATTCCGGCCGCTTGAAAGCCTTCTGCACGCAGTCTGCAAGCATCACATTTCCCACAAGCACGGCCGGCATTGTCTGCTTGGTAGCATGAAACAGTCAGCGTGTAATCGACGCCAAGCCCTAGACCAACCTTCACAATGTCCGCCTTGCTCATGTTCTGCAGCGGCGCCTGGATGCGAAACCCCTGCCCTTCTACACCGGCTCTGGTGGCCAGGTTGGCCATGCGCTCGAATGCCTCGACATACTCTGGACGGCAGTCCGGGTAGCCGTTGTAGTCCAGTGCATTGACGCCGATGAAGATCTCGCGGGCATTCAGCACTTCGGCCCAGCCGAGGGCCAGGGACAGGAACACGGTGTTACGTGCGGGCACATAGGTCAGCGGGATGCCTTCGCTCGGCCTCTCGGGTACGTCGATGCTGCTGTCAGTCAGGGCCGAACCGCCGATGCCATTGAGGTTGAGGCCGATCACTTTGTGCTCGACCACACCCAGGTCATGGGCGACACGCGCAGCGGCGTCCAGCTCGGCGCGGTGGCGCTGGCCGTAGTCGAAGCTCATGGTGTAGCAGCTGTAGCCTCGGGCGCGGACCATGGCCACCAGCGTGGCGGAATCCAGGCCGCCAGAGAGCAGGATGACTGCACGTTGTTGATCAGCCATCTCAGCGCCCCGGTTCGTCATTCCACAGGTATTTGTGCAACTGCAATTGCAGGCGTACCGGCAGGTTGTCCGCTACCACCCAGTCCGCCAGGTCGCGGGCGTTCAGGTCGTGATGGCTTGGGGAAAACAGCACCTCGCCTGCGCGACGGTCCAGGCCGTACTGGATCAGCTTGGAGGCCGCCCAGTCATAATCGTCGCGGGAACAGATCACGAACTTGACCTGATCGTTGGCCGTCAGCAGGTCCATGTTGTCGTAGAGGTTACGGTGCGCCTCTTTGGAGCCTGGGGTCTTGAGGTCGACCACTCGGCTGACGCGCGGGTCCACCGCCGAGATGTCCAAGGCGCCGCTGGTTTCCAACGAGACCTCGTAACCGGCGTCACACAGCTGCTTGAGCAATGGGATGGCATTGGGTTGGGCCAGGGGCTCGCCGCCAGTCACACAGACGTAGCGCGGCTTGAAGCCGGCAACCTGCTCAAGGATGTCGTCGAGGGTGCGCACGGTACCGCCACTGAAGGCGTAGGCGCTGTCACAGTATTGGCAACGCAACGGGCAGCCGGTCAGCCGTACAAATACGGTGGGCAGGCCAGCGGTTCGCGTTTCACCCTGTAACGAGTAAAAAACTTCGGTAATACGTAATGTGTCTTGCATAGTCGCCACGGGCGTAACAGCTAAACAGGCTGTCCGCCTCCGTCAGGCACTTCGAGGGATTGCGCCAACGCGTCAACCCCAAGGAGCGTGTTTCATAAAAGGGCGTGGATTCTAACGAAAAAACCCGCGCCAGGCGCGGGTTTCTTCTGAACGGGGCTGCAGCGCTTACAAGCGTTGCAGATCCCGTTGCGCCAACTGGGCAGCGGAGGTACCCGGATATTGGGCAACCACCTGCTGCAGAATGCCTTTGACCTTGTCGGTATGACCCAGGCGGCGTTCTACGTCAGCGAGTTTGTACAGCGAATCAGGCACCTTGGCATGCTTTGGGTAAAGCTGGCTGACCTTGGCAAACGCCTGGCCTGCTGCTTGCAAATCACCCTTGGCCAAGTTGACCTCGCCCAACCAGTACTGGGCATTGCCCGCGTATTGACTGTTCGGGTACTTGCGCAGGAAGGCGGTAAAAGCCTGGCTGGCCTTATCGAAATCCTTGGCTTTGATCAGGTCGAAGGCTGCATCGTAATACAGTTTTTCCTTCGCAGGATCACCCGGTTCGCTACTGGCGGCAGGGGCTTGGCTGGCAGCAGCGGCCCCCGCTGCAGCACCACCGGCGGCAGCACTTGGCGCACCACCGGCAGAAGAATTATCAGGAGTGGCGGCAGGTGTAACACCGGCTCCAATACGACGATCAAGATCCTGGTATCGCTCCAGGCCTTCTTGCTTCAGCTGATTCACTTGGTTCTGCAGAACTTCAATTGCGCCTTGTTGCTGGGACAATTGATCCTGCATGCGTTGCAGCTGGTTGAACAGTTCGCCCTGTGCCGAGGGAGCGGACGTAACCGCTCCCCCAGCATAGGCGCCGTTCGTGCCATAACCCGCTGGCGGATAACTGCTCCCGCTATTGTTATAGCCTGAGTTGCTATCCGTTACAGGAACCGCAGCCCACACCGCAAGCGGTGCGAGGCTGAGAGCCAATACAGTTAGAGCACGACGGCACGTTCGCATGACGAATTACTTACGCAGTTCGACGCGACGGTTCTGAGCCCACGACTGTTCGTCGTTGCCAGTTGCAACTGGACGCTCTTTACCGTAGGAAACCAGTTCCAGTTGGCCTGGAGCAACACCTTGCAGTACCAGGTAGCGCTGAACGGCTTTCGCACGACGCTCGCCCAGTGCCATGTTGTACTCACGAGTACCACGGGCGTCAGTGTTACCTTCCAGAACAACGCGAGCGCCGTTAGCTTTCAGGTCCTTGGCGTGAACGTCCAGAGCGCGCATGGCTTCTGGCTTCAGGTCCGAACTGTCGTATTCGAAGTAGAAAGTGGTGATAGCGCGCAGAGCAGCTTCTTCGCTCAGGGAGCCGTCAACTGCACCAGTGTTAGCGCCGTAACCAGCGTTTGGATCAACAGCTGCGCCTTCACCGGCATTGTCGCCGCCTTTAGAGGAGCAACCAACGGCTACGGACAGAGCCAGAGCCAGAGCAGCAAACTTACCAAACTTCAGCATTTCCATCGTGAAACTCCTAATGAACCCCAGTGTGTTAAGTACTTCTTTTTGTAGCGCCGCGTCAGTTCAGGTAAGGGGACCAGGATGGTTCTCTGACTTCGCCTTGTGCGGTAGGAAGTGGGAGCCTTACGCGTCCATTAATGGATACGAGCATCAAGACTCCCCGGCCCTGCTGGCGGGTGGCGTAGATTACCATGGTGCCGTTGGGCGCAACAGTAGCTGACTCATCAAGGTTGGTATCTGTAAGGATTTTTACGGTTCCGCGCTGCAAATCCTGGGCCGCAACCCGGAAATTAGTGAACCCATCCTGACGGTGAATCATCACCAACGTCTTTTCATCAGCCGAAAGCTTCGGATTTGCGTTGTAGTTACCAATAAAGGTCACTCGTTCCGCGCTGCCGCCGCTCACATTTGCCTTGTAGACCTGTGGCTTGCCGCCCCGGTCGGAGGTGAAGTAGATGGTAGAACCATCTTTACCCCAGAACGGTTCAGTGTTGATGCCCGGGCCGCTGGTAACACGGCTGATCTGGCGCGAAGCCATGTTCATCACGTAGATGTCCGGGTTGCCGTCTTTGGACAGTACAAACGCCAGGCGCGAACCATCCGGCGACCAGGCAGGTGCACCGTTGAGGCCTTCGAAGTTGGTGATCTGCTCACGACGACCCGTATCAATGTGCTGCACGAAGATACGTGGACGGCGCTGCTCGAACGACACGTAGGCAATACGCTTGCCGTCCGGCGCAAAGCGCGGCGACAGGATTGGCTCACGCGATTGCAACAACGTCACAGCCCGTGCACCGTCGTAGTCCGAACGCTGCAATGTGTAACGCGTGTTATCTACGGAGAAACGCTCAGCCGTTACATAAAGCAGACGCGTCGAGAAAGCACCTTTGATACCGGTGAGCTTTTCAAACGACTGGTCGGAGATGTAGTGCGCCATGTCCCGCAGTTGTTCGGCGGTGCCCGATACGCTGCCGGTCAAGACCTGCTGCTCGGTGGCCACGTTGAACAACGTGTACTGGATTTGCAGGCGACCGCCGGCTGGCGTGATGTTGCCGACCATCAGGTACTGCGCGCCCACTGCTTTCCAGTCACGGAACACAACTTCGCTCGCCTGGTTGGGCTGGCTGATCATGTTGCCTTTCGGAATCGGCGCGTAGTAACCGGAGTTGCGCAGGTCGTCACTGACGATCTGGGCCATGTCGTCCGGCAGCACGCTGCCGCCCTGCCAGCCGAACGGTACTACGGCGATCGGGGTGGCCCGATCGCTACCGCTGGTGACCAGGATGTTCTTTTCATCCGCCGCCGCTATCCCTGCCATACAGCAAATAACGACAAGCATTCCTCGAAGAAGGTTTCTCACAAGGCTAGATCCTCAGGTGTGAATGTCATCTTGAATGAACGATAGGGAGCGAAGTCGCTTGGTTTCATTCCCTGCATCTCGGTCAACCGGCCAATGTTCTTGACCGCGGCAACCGCCGAACTGTCGAACGAACCGTCACCACTGGACTTGGCCACGCTGACCGAAGTCACCGTACCGTCCGGCAACATGCCGATCTGCAGCACTACTGTCATGCCTTTGCGTGCCGAAGGTGGACGTGTCCAGCCTTCCGCTGCCCGTGCCCGAATCAGATCGTCGAAACTGCCCGCGACTTCATCACCACGTTCATCTGCCAAGGCTTGCTGACGCTGCGGCGTGTCGGAGAGCAAATCTGCCAAGGCCTGGGCCTTTTTCTCTTCGGCGGATTTACGTGCTGCTTCCTGGGCCTTTTTCTTGCTGGCGTCGGCGGCAGCTTTCTTCTTCGCGTCGTCGGCGACTTTCTTCTTCGCCTCGTCTGCTTCAGCTTTTTTCTTGGCGTCTTCGGCGGCTTTTTTCTTCGCGTCTTCGACTATCTTTTTCTTGGCGTCTTCAGCGGCCTTTTTCTTGGCCTCTTCTTCGGCCGCTTTTTTGGCTTCTTCTTCAGACTTCTTCTTGGCTATATCAGCCAATTGTTTCTCTTCGGCTTTTTTAGCTTCGGCAGCTTTGTCGGCTTTCTTGGCTTCATCAGCCTTTTTCGCCTCGTCAGCTTTCTTGGCTTCGTCAGCCTTTTTCGATTCCTCGGCCTTTTGAGCCGCCTCTTCTTTCTTTTGTTCCGCAGCAGCCTTCACCGCTTCCTGCTCGACCTTCTTCTGTTCCATCTGCTCGACTTCAGTCTGGCGCGCAGCCGACTTCTGGGCCTCACCCGCAATCTTCTGATTGGTCTGGGTGGTGGCCTGACTTTTCGATTTCAGCTGATACAGGGTCGCCTGCACGATCGGCTTGGCTGGCGGCAGGTCCGGGGTCATGGCAAAGCTGACGAACAGCATGCCAAACACCAGGACGTGCAGGGCAATTGCCCAGACGCTAGGCCAGAAGAAGCTTTCCGAGGCGGACGGCTCTCGCTGTTGGTGCATCAGGGCGCCTCGGTAATCAAGCCAACGTTACCCACGCCGGCCTTCTGCAGCCCACCCATGGCGCCCATGACGGAGCCATAGTCGACCACTTTGTCGCCGCGAATGAACACTTGCGTGTGCTTGCCGCCTTCGTTGCCGGACCGGATGATCTTGGTCACGGCGTCGGTCATCTGCGGCAAGGTCATGGCCTTGTCCTGCTGTTTCTGGGTGTCGACTTCGCTGCCAAGGTTCCAGTAATAGGTCTTGTCAGCCTTGATCGAAATGGTCAGAACCTGAGTGTTGTTGTCTTGCGGCAAGGCTTCGCTGGAAACCTTGGGCAAATCAACTTTCACGCCCTGATTGAGCATCGGCGCGGTCACCATAAAGATCACCAGCAGCACCAGCATCACGTCGATGTAGGGCACTACGTTCATCTCGGCGACCGGCTTGCGCTTTTTGCGAGCTCGAGCGATTAAAGCCATTGGGAATTACCTGCTTATTCTTCGCTGGTGTGCACTTTACGGTGCAGGATCGCCTGGAATTCATCGGCGAAGGTGTAGTAACGGCTGATCAAAGTCTCGCCGCGCGCGGCAAAACGGTTGTAGGCGATTACTGCCGGGATAGCGGCGAACAAGCCGATCGCGGTGGCGATCAGGGCTTCGGCAATACCCGGGGCCACGGTGGCCAGGGTCGCTTGCTGGGCCTGGGCCAGGCCGCGGAAGGAGTTCATGATCCCCCACACAGTACCGAACAAGCCGATGTACGGGCTGACGGAACCCACGGTGGCGAGGAACGGCAAACTTTGCTCAAGCTTCTCTTCTTCGCGGGAAATGGCGACGCGCATGGCACGGGCCACGCCTTCCATGACCGCTTCCGGGTCAACGCCCGGTTGCTGACGCAGGCGGGAGAATTCCTTGAAACCGGCGCGAAAGATCTGCTCGACGCCCGAATCAGGGTCCGGGTTGCTGCCGGCCTGGCGGTACAGCTTGGACAGGTCGATACCCGACCAGAAGCGCTCCTCGAAGCTCTCCAGGGCACGTCGACCGGCACGCAGCAGGTTGCTGCGCTGAAAAATCATGACCCAAGAGGTAACCGATGCGGCTACCAGGATCAGCATCACCAGTTGAACCACAACACTGGCATTGCTGACCAGGCTCCACATGGAGGAATGGTCGACGACGGTAGGTTCCACGCTAAATCTCCTGCTTTGATTGTTTACCCGCGCCGCTTACGCCGGCAAAGGCCGCACGTAGAGCTTCGGGAATGGCCCGGGGTTTCAAACTATTGGTGCGCACACAGGCCACCAGGAACTGCCCCTCACAGAGCAGCGTTGCATCCGTTGCCCGCCTGACCTGCTGTTTAAAACGCAGGCTGACACGGTTCAATTCGATTACTTCAGCGCTGACCAACAATTCATCGTCCAATCGCGCCGGTGCGTGGTAGCGCGCCTCGCTGGAATGCACGACAAATAACAGGTCCTCCCCTGCCAGCTGGGATTGGGCAAAGCCCAGCTCCCGTAGCCGCTCGGTTCGAGCCCGCTCCATGAACTTGAGGTAGTTGACGTAATAAACGATGCCGCCAGCATCGGTGTCCTCGTAATAAACGCGACAGCGATGTGCGAACGACTGATCCCCGTTTTGCGCGCGCATACTCTAGTGCTTACTCCTCAGGTTGCCAATCCGGCTGGGCAACTGTTTTTTGATCCTATGACACATTTCTAACAACTGAATGACGACACCAGCCACTACGACAGCACAAAGCTCAGATAAATCGACTGGCGTGACCTTTTTAATCGTCCACTGCATCGAGGAATTCGTCTACTACAGGCATCTCACCCAATCGTGACGGAATGTTTAACCCGAAGTGCAAATAGGCATGGCGCGTCACCACCCGCCCCCTTGGCGTACGCATGATGTAACCCTGTTGGATCAGGTACGGCTCCAGCACATCTTCAATCGTGTGGCGCTCCTCGCTGATCGCCGCCGCCAGGCTGTCTACGCCCACCGGGCCGCCGTCGAACTTCTCGATCATGGTCAAGAGTAGACGCCGATCCTGGTGATCGAAGCCATGTTCGTCCACATCCAGCAGGTTCAAGGCCAGATCAGCCACGGCCTTGGTGATATGCCCCTTGGCCCGCACCTCGGCAAAATCGCGCACACGCCGTAACAAACGGTTGGCGATCCGCGGCGTACCACGGGCGCGGCGGGCGATTTCAAACGCGCCGTCCGGGTCTAGGGGCAAGCCAAGGATGCTCGCCGAACGGCTGACGATGGTGGCCAAATCCGCAGTGCTATAGAACTCTAGACGTTGAACAATGCCGAAACGGTCTCGCAGCGGGTTGGTCAACATGCCTGCGCGGGTGGTCGCCCCCACCAGAGTGAAGGGCGGCAAATCGAGCTTGATCGAGCGGGCCGCAGGGCCTTCGCCGATCATGATGTCGAGCTGAAAGTCTTCCATGGCGGGGTACAGTACTTCCTCGACGATGGGCGACAGCCGATGGATTTCGTCGATAAACAGCACATCGTGCGGCTCAAGATTGGTCAGCAACGCCGCCAAGTCCCCCGGACGCTCCAGCACCGGGCCGGAGGTGGACTTGATCGACACCCCCATTTCATTGGCGATGATCATTGCCAGGGTGGTTTTACCCAGCCCCGGCGGGCCGAAGATCAACGTGTGGTCCAAGGACTCGCTGCGCCCGCGCGCGGCCTGGATGAACAACTCCATTTGCTCACGCACGGTGGGTTGGCCGATATAGTCGGCCAGGCTCAGCGGGCGGATGGCCCGGTCCTGGACTTCTTCACGGTCGCGCGGGCCAGTGGCCGCGATCAGACGATCAGCTTCAATCACTTAAATCATTCCCTTCAGGGCTCGGCGGATCATGTCTTCGCTGCTCAGGTTCTTATCCTTGATGGCCGATACGGCTTTGCTCGCTTCCTGCGGCTTGTAGCCCAGGGAGATCAACGCGCTGACCGCATCGCTTTCGGCGCTGGCGACCTGGCCGGCCGGCATATCCGGCTGGTTCGGCACCAGGGCAAACATGCTCGGCACGACTTCCCAGGCTTTGAAACGGTCCTTGAGTTCCACCAGCAGGCGCTCGGCAGTTTTCTTGCCAACGCCCGGCACCTTGGTCAACGCCGAGGTGTCCTGGGCCGAAACCGCGCGCACCAACTCATCCACTTCCAGGCTCGACATCAATGCCAGCGCGAGCTTGGGGCCCACGCCATTGAGGCGAATCAGCTCGCGAAAGAAGTCGCGATCACGCTTGCCAATGAAACCATAGAGCAATTGCGCATCTTCACGCACTACCAGATGGGTGTGCAGGGTCAGCGGCTCGCCGACCGACGGCAGGCGATACAGGGTGGTCATGGGCACTTCCAGCTCATAGCCCAACCCATTTACATCCAGAATCAGGTGCGGCGGCTGTTTCTCAGCCAGGGTGCCGCGCAAGCGTCCAATCACGGTTCAGATCCTTAAAGCTTAGGGTCAGAACAAGGCCTGACCGGAAATAACGATTGCGCTGATGCTATCAGAGACGCAGCCGCCCGCCACGACTGCGTGCAGTGCCCAGGCCATGCGGCAGCAAGCTTGAGCGGGTGTGCGCATGGCAAATGGCAATGGCCAGGGCGTCGGAGGCGTCGATCTGCGGTTTTGAGGTGAGCTTGAGCATGTGCATAACCATCATCTGCACCTGCTCCTTATTCGCCGCACCGGTGCCGACCACAGCCTGCTTGACCTGGGTCGCGGTGTATTCGGCGATTTCCATACCCTCCTCCGCGCCGGCGACGATGGCGGCGCCACGCGCCTGGCCGAGTTTCAGCGCGGAGTCGGCGTTTTTGGCCATGAACACTTTTTCGATGCCCATGGTCACCGGGCCGTAGGTCTGGATCACTTCACGCACGCCGCGATAGACGATCTGCAGGCGCTCGGCCAACTCGCCCGCGCCGGTGCGGATGCAGCCCGAGGCGACGTAAACGCAGCCGCGCGGGGTATGTTGCACCACGCCAAAACCGGTGATGCGCGAACCGGGGTCGATACCTAGGATTAAAGTCATAACGCCTGCGGAGTAGGGAAAACACAATTCTTGCGGCCAACATCAATCAACTGTGGGAGCTGGCTTGCCTGCGATGCAGACACCTCGGTGCTTCTGTCAAACCGAGGTGACGCTATCGCAGGCAAGCCAACACCCACCCAAACCAGCTAACACACTGGAGCGGCGCGCCCCTTAAGAGAGCTGTTCGGCCACTTCTTCTGGAATGTCGGCATTCGAATAAACGTTCTGCACATCATCCAGGTCTTCAAGCATATCGAGCATCTTTAGCACTTTCTGCGCACCGTCCAGGTCCAGCTCGGCACTGGTGGTCGGCAGCATCACGATTTCCGCGTCAGTGCCTTTGAAACCGGCGGCTTCCAGGGCATTACGCACCGCGTAGAAACCTGCGAACGAGGTGAATACGTCGATGGAACCGTCTTCGTTGGTCACCACGTCGTCGGCATCTGCCTCCATTGCGGCTTCGATCAGCGCATCTTCATCCACGCCGGGTGCGAAGGAGATCTGCCCCTTGCGCTCGAACAGGTAAGCCACCGAACCGTCGGTGCCCAGGTTACCGCCGCATTTGCTGAACGCATGGCGCACGGCTGCGGCAGTACGGTTGCGGTTGTCGGTCATGCACTCGACCATCACCGCCACGCCGCCCGGGCCGTAGCCTTCGTAGCTCAGCTCGACCATGTCGTCGGTGTCGGCCGCGCCGGCACCACGGGCCACAGCGCGGTCGATGATGTCGCGGCTCATGTTCGCGCCCAACGCCTTGTCCAGCGCCAGGCGCAGACGTGGGTTGGAGCCCGGGTCACCGCCGCCCTGGCGGGCAGCGACGGTCAGTTCGCGAATCCACTTGGTGAAGATCTTGCCTTTCTTGGCATCCTGTCGCTCTTTGCGGTGCTTGATGTTCGCCCACTTGGAATGGCCAGCCATAACACAACTCCGAAATTCTCTAGAAACCTTAACAATCCCGCCCCAGGCAGGACTTCTCTCTTAAAAGCACAACCCTTGTAACGCAAAGGCGCATCCGAAGATGCGCCTTTTTAGACTGCGTAAACCTCAGTGCGCTTTCACGCAGCAGCCTTACTCAGCCTTCGGCGTCTCGCGCAGACGGATGTGCAGCTCGCGCAGCGCCTTGGCATCAACCACGCCCGGCGCCTGGGTCATTACGTCCGCAGCACTCTGGGTTTTCGGGAAGGCGATCACTTCACGGATCGACTGGGCGCCGGTCATCAGCATCACCAGACGGTCCAGGCCGAATGCCAGGCCACCATGCGGCGGTGCGCCGTACTTCAGGGCGTCGAGCAGGAAGCCGAACTTCTCTTCCTGTTCCGCTTCGTTGATGCCCAACAGGCGGAACACCGCTTGTTGCATCTCTTTGCGGTGGATACGGATCGAACCGCCACCCAGCTCGGTGCCGTTGAGCACCATGTCGTAGGCACGCGACAGCGCGCCTGCCGGGTTGGCTTCCAACGCTTCAGGCGAGCACTTCGGCGCAGTGAACGGGTGGTGCAAGGCGCTGAAGCTGCCGTCGTCGTTCTCTTCGAACATCGGGAAGTCGACGACCCACATCGGGGCCCACTTGCAGGTCAGCAGGTCCAGGTCGTGGCCCAGCTTGATCCGCAGCGCGCCCAGGGCTTCGCTGACGATCTTGGCTTTGTCAGCGCCGAAGAACACGATGTCGCCGTCGACCGCACCGACGCGATCGAGGATCGCGTTCAGGTTGTCCAGCGGGATGTTTTTCACGATTGGGGACTGCAGGCCATCAACGCCGTTCGCACGCTCGTTGACCTTGATGTACGCCAGGCCCTTGGCACCGTAGATGCCGACGAACTTGGTGTAGTCGTCGATCTGCTTGCGCGGCATGCTCGCGCCGCCAGGCACGCGCAGGGCGGCGATGCGGCATTTAGGGTCATTGGCCGGGCCGCTGAACACCTTGAAATCGACTTCTTTGAGCTGGTCGGCCACGTCCACCAGTTCCAGCGGGTTACGCAGGTCTGGTTTGTCGGAACCGTAGCGGCGCATGGCTTCTTCGAAGGTCATGTGCGGGAATTCGCCGAATTCCAGATCCAGCACTTCCTTGAACAGGTTGCGGATCATTTGTTCGGTCAGGCCCATGATCTCTTTTTCATCGAGGAAGCTGGTCTCGATGTCGATCTGGGTGAATTCAGGCTGGCGGTCGGCGCGCAGGTCTTCGTCGCGGAAGCACTTGGCGATCTGGTAGTAACGGTCGAAGCCGGCCACCATCAGCAGTTGCTTGAACAGCTGCGGCGATTGCGGCAAGGCGAAGAAGGAACCGGCGTGGGTACGGCTCGGCACCAGGTAGTCACGCGCGCCTTCCGGGGTGGCCCGGGTGAGGATTGGCGTTTCGACGTCGAGGAAGCCGTTTTCGTCGAGGAAGCGGCGGATGCTGGTGGTCATGCGCGAACGCAGACGCAGCTTCTCGGCCATTTCCGGGCGACGCAGGTCCAGGAAGCGGTAGCGCAGGCGAGTTTCTTCGCCCACATCAGAATATTCGTTGAGCGGGAACGGCGGGGTTTCCGACTCGTTCAGCACTTCCAGCTCGTAACCCAGCACTTCGATGGCGCCGGAAGCCATGTTCGCGTTCACGGCACCGGCCGGACGCAGGCGAACCTTGCCAGTGATTTTCACGACGTATTCGCTGCGCACGCGGTCGGCGGCGGCGAAGCTTTCAGCGCGGTCCGGGTCGAACACCACCTGGGCCAGACCATCACGATCACGGATATCGAGGAAAATCACCCCGCCGTGGTCGCGGCGACGGTGAACCCATCCGCAAAGGGTGATTTCCTGACCTTCCAGGGTCTCGTTCAGTTGGCCGCAATAGTGGCTGCGCATCATGGTAGTGGTTTCACTTCTCGTAATTCGAAATTCGGTGGAGGCTCGCCTCGTCACCGTACAGTTAAGCAGGGGACGGATAATGCAGGAGCCTGCGCGTAGAGTTCAACTCAGTCTGCTTTGTCGCCGCCTGCCAGGTTCTTCTTGGCGCCGGTCTTGAAGTCGGTCTCGTACCAGCCGCTGCCACTCAGGCGGAAGCCCGGCATGGACAACATCTTCTTCAGCTCAGGCGCCTGGCAGGCAGGGCAATCGACCAGCGGCGCTGCGCTGATCTTCTGAATGGCTTCCAACTGATGACCACAGGAAGCACATTGATAGTCGTACATGGGCATGGAGATGTCTCGGCGATCAGATCTAACTGCGCCACGCCGGCCCTGTGGGCAAGCCCGGGATGCGTAGCAAAGCGCGGGATTATATCTGGTAAATCGACACAGCGCAGCCGGCTTTCTACCCCAGGGCCGGCCCGCCATGACGCAAGGCCGGCTCCGCAACCGCCGGATTAATCGGCGCTCGTCGGGGTAGTGCGAGCTTTTAATACGTGAACCACGCACACCACCCTGACCAGCCCGCTGAAGTTCTTCACTCCCCCATAACGCAAATGCACTTCCCGATCGACATAAGACAGCAACGCACTGACTGAGCAGGCATTGATCCTGGCTATCTCCGTGAGGATATTCCAATAGATCTGTTCGAGCCGCAGACAGGTGGAAAACCCGTTGAGCCTGACCGACCGGGACAATGGCTTGGCCAGTCCCATATCGAACCCTTTTGCAAAGGGGTCGACCTTTATCTTATGAAAACCACAGGTTTCCATCACTCCATTACCCACTCCGCGTGACATACACCTGACACTCCATTGCCAAACAGCAGCCCATGGGTTTCTCCCATCGGACAGTGGGTCTATAAAACAGCAGGAAGCGCGGGGCAGCCAGAAGACGGGGATCTGATAGTCGTAGGACAACGCCAGGAAGTGCAGCGAAACAAGTGAGCGGCGCCAGGACGGCGCCGCTCAGGCGCGGGTTTACTGGTTTTCGAGCAGAGAACGCAGCATCCACGCGGTTTTTTCATGAACTTGCATACGCTGGGTCAGCAGATCGGCAGTCGGTTCATCACTGACCTTATCCAGCAAGGGGAAGATGCCACGTGCGGTGCGCGTCACCGCTTCCTGGCCCGCCACCAACTGCTTGATCATCTCTTCAGCGCTGGGCACACCTTCTTCTTCTTTGATCGAAGAAAGGCGGGCATAGATCGAATAGGCGCCCGGCGCCGGGAAACCCAGGGCGCGGATACGCTCGGCAATGGAGTCCACCGCCAGCGCCAGTTCGTTGTACTGCTCTTCAAACATCAAGTGCAGCGTACGAAACATGGGGCCCGTGACGTTCCAATGGAAGTTGTGGGTCTTCAAATACAGTACATAGGTATCGGACAGCAGCCGCGAAAGCCCATCAACGATGGATTTACGATCTTCTTCACTGATACCAATATCGATTGCCATGTTTTTCCCCTTCAATTGACGAGCATTCATTGATCAGGTGCAGGACCACTCTAGCAAGAGTGCCGACTCTGTGCAGCCCGACACACAGCTGGCATGCGGCAAATCGCCCCTCTGCGGCTCGCCTGACGGCGGCGCGCAAGCCTTTTCACAGAGTAGGAAAATTCTCAAAAATGCCGCAAAAAAAGCCCGCACCTATCTAGGACAAGCGTTTGACGCAGAAATGCCATGGCGCTCGCAACGCCCCGAAATGCTTGATTTGAGTAGGCACAGCCTTTGCTGTTAAATAGGCGCTGTGTGGTTGGCCGTTTATTTCTGCGGCACGCCACATAGGCTGATACCCGCGCACGTGCCCAACGCCTCCCATTGTTCAGAAGCGAACCGTGCCAGTCAGCTCTTCCTTGTGATCCTTCTAAACGTGAGTTAATCAAAATGTTGAAAATCGTCCACCTGCTAACGGGCGTTGCAGCGTTGCTGCTGTCCTTTATACCGAGCTTGCAACAGGGAAGCCCTCCCTACCTGGAACAACACGACGCTCTGTACCTGGCCTTGTTCGGCCTTCTTAACCTGACGCTGGCACCGGTGATCCCTTACTGGAACAAAGGCACGCGTCATCAACTGCAAAACCTGGTCAGCGCGCTGCTGGTACTGACCGTTGTCGTTCAAACCCTCACCCTCCTCGCACCGATGCCTGAAGTCGGCGGCCACCCGGCCATCCTGCTCAGCCTGGTGATTGCTGTGGTCGCCATCGTTCTTCACCTGGCCATCAGCTTCTACCGTTCGTCCCCCGCCGCTGCGTCGCAAAACTACGACATGACCAACCGGGATACCGGGACCGTCAAGTGGTTCAACACTTCCAAAGGCTTCGGCTTTATTTCCCGCGATTCGGGCGACGATATCTTCGTCCATTTCCGGGCCATCCGCGGCGAAGGTCACCGCGTTCTGGTCGAAGGCCAGCGCGTAGAGTTCTCCGTCATGAACCGCGACAAGGGCCTGCAGGCCGAAGACGTGATCGCGGCATTGCCGCGTCGCTGATTCCCACCCTCGGCGCAATAAAAAACCGCGATCCAGCTCTGCTGGGTCGCGGTTTTTTTATGCCGTGCACTTAATAATGCGGCGGCGGCGCTTCTTCTTCGGAGGATTCGAACTGGCCGCCCATTTCCTCCTGACGCTTGAGCAGCGCCATCATCTGCAATTGCAGGCGCTCCACCGCCCGCTGCTGAGCGACGAGGATGGCATTTAGGGTGTCAATGGTGTCGTCCTGGAAGGACAGGCGCATTTCCAGGTCGTTGACGCGGTCTTGCAGGTCCATGGCTCAGTCCTGGGTAAAGATGAAGTGGGCTGGCAATAACCCGCGCAGTCGGGCGCGAATCGCCGCCACTTGCTCTTCGGTATACGGCTGGGCCGGATGTTTGCCCCAGACCGGTGCGGGCCAGGCGGCATCATCGCGTTTGCGCACAATCACGTGCACATGCAACTGGCTGACGACATTCCCCAGCGCGCCAATGTTCATCTTGTCGGCAGCCAGGCCCTCATTGAGCAGTTGTGCCAAGGCCGTCGTTTCTTGCCACAGCATCTGTTGATCTGCGACATCCAGCTGAAACACTTCACTGATACCGTCTATGCGCGGTACCAGGATGAACCAAGGGTAATTCGCGTCATTGGACAGCAGCAGGCGGCAGAGCGGGAAGTCTCCAATAGCCAGTGTGTCTTGTTGCAGGCGTTGGTCTAAGGCGAACACGCGGGCACTCCGTTCGGGCAAGTCAGTTTCAGGCGCCCAGCATACCTTTGAATGCTCAAGGCTTCACGGCGAATACGGGGAGCTTTGAAGCGGCCCGATAAAAAAACACACCCGTTCGAGGCAGTCGGATATTTGAGCTACGCTAGATCGGGCCCGGGCGGAATGCACCAAAATGACCCACTTGTGCCTCAAAGGGATCCGCCAATTACCCACTATGAGGGTCAACCGGTAACGTTTTGCACAGGCACAGGATTTGTGTACCACCCCGCCTCGGTAAAACGTGAGCGCCAGGCCCAAACCAAACGACGCAAAAAGCCCGTGCTTATGAGGTTTTTACACTGCCGTAACGTTTTTCACGAAAAAATGACATTCGGTTACCGCTTTGTGCACGCTTGTTGCATTCACACCCGTATCGTCGGCAACGGCACCCGTTTGGACGCAGGTGTTTCGCGATAAAAAACAGTAGCGTTTGAGTGCCTATCAAGGATGAGTTCAAACTTCGAAAGGGGTCTGAAAGCAGCACTTAAGTTGTCAGCCTGTTTACATTCGGGCTGTGAATTTGCGACAGGGAACTAGCAATTTACGACAGCCTCGTAAAGAAGCTGAAAGGATAGATGACTAAGTATCGTCAATAGAGTCTGCGTGATATAACTTTGCGCCGACACAAAAAAGAAAGAGCCGCCCAGATAAAAATACAGGTGGGACGGCAGTACTCTTCCTAAAACCAAAGGAGCAAATCACGATGCGCGTGATGAAGTGGAGCATGATCGCCCTGGCTGTTTCAGCAGGCACCTCGCAGTACGCAATGGCGTCCGCCCAAGATGATTCCAAGGGCTTTGTTGAAGACAGCACTTTCAGCATCAACACTCGCCTCCTGAACTTCGGTCGCGACTTCCGTAACAATGACACTGGCAAGAGCCGCGTCAACGAAACCGGTCTGGGCTTCAACGGCCTGTTCCAGTCGGGTTACACCCAAGGCACCATCGGTGTCGGTGTAGACGTGATCGGCCTGCTGGGCGTGAAACTGGACAGCGGCAAGGGTCGTTCGGGCACCGGCCTGTTCCCGACCGGTGCAGACGGTCGCTCGCAAGACGACTACTCCAAAGGCGGCGGCGCCGTTAAGTTCCGCCTCTCCGACACCGTGCTGAAAGTCGGCGACCAATACACCACCGCACCGGTCTTTGCCTCCGATGACAGCCGCCTGCTGCCAGAGCTGCCGCAAGGTATCTCGATCACCAGCAACGAGATCAAGGGCCTGAAACTGGAAGGCGGTCACTTCACGTCGAGCGTTGCGCAGGCACAGACTTACCGTGACAGCCTGGGCCTGACCAAAACCGACTTCATCGGTGGTGTCTACGCCCTGACGCCGGAAGTCAGCGCCAGCCTCTACTACGCCAAGACTGAAGATTACTGGAAGAAAACCTACGCCAACCTGAACTGGACTCACGCCCTGAGCAACGAGCAGTCGCTGGCAGTAGACTTCAACATCTACAGCACCAAAAGCGACGGCGCTGGCCTGCAACGCGCAGAAAAAGACGGCAGCACCAAACTGGATAACCGTGCCTACAGCTTGCAAGGCGCGTACACCATCCAGGCTCACACCTTCACCCTGGCCTACCAAAAAGTCAGCGGCGACGGTGACTACGGCTACGGCGTAGACGGTGGCGGCACGATTTTCCTGGCCAACTCCATTGCCCGTTCCGACTTCAACGCTGAAGACGAGAAATCGTTCCAAGCTCGCTACGACCTGAATATGGCCACTTTCGGCGTGCCAGGCCTGAGTTTCATGACTCGTTACGTAACGGGTAGCGGCGCAAATACCGCCACTACGTCGAACGGCAAAGAGTGGGAACGTGACATCGAAGCCAAATACGTGATCCAGAGCGGCCCAGCCAAAGACCTGAGCCTGCGCGTTCGTCAAGCGACCTATCGTTCGTCTGACGGCGTTTACTACGGTTCGGCGTCTATCGACGAACTGCGTCTGATCGCGCAATACCCGCTGAACATCTTGTAATTGGCTGTTTGATTACAACGATGACTTAAGGCCTCGGCCTTAAATAAAAAGCCGCTCCCCTGTTTAAAAGGGAGCGGCTTTTTTATTGCAGTTTTATTTCAGCTTAAAATAACTAGCAAGCTAACTAACGAGATTAGCTGCCAGACTCGAACCTGACCTATCGGCCAAGTTCGAACCCTTGCCGCTTAGTTATTTGGCCGCTGGTTCCTGCATTACTCGAATAACCCGCTGTGGAAACGGAATATCAATCCCCGCCCCTTTCAAGCGATCACGCGCCAATTCATTAAGCATGAATACTACGTCCCAATAATCCGACGTCTTGGTCCAGCAGCGCAAAGACACGGTGATCGAACTGTCGCCCAAGGTCGACACCACAGCCACCGCCTCAGGATCTGTTAGCACGCGCGGGTCTTTCGCCAGTTCCAGCAGCACTTCACGGGCTTTCTGCAGGTCGGCTTCGTAGTCTACACCTACGTCAAACACCACCTTGCGGGTCGGCTGACGGTTGGTGTTGGTGATAATGCCGTTGGACAGGATGCCGTTCGGCACGATCACGGTTTTGTTGTCGCCGGTGCGCAGCACGGTGTGGAAGATCTGGATGCTGTCGACCGTACCCGAGGTGCCCTGGGCTTCGATCCAGTCACCAATGCGGAACGGGCGGAACAACAGAATCAGTACGCCACCGGCAAAGTTGGTCAGGCTGCCTTGCAGCGCCATGCCGATGGCAAAGCCTGCAGCTGCGATAGCCGCAACGAACGAAGTGGTTTCCACGCCAATCATCGAAGTCACGCTGATCACCAGCATGATCTTGAGCACGATGTTCACGATACTGGTAACAAAGCTCTGAAGCGCCAGGTCAGCGTTACGCATGGCCAACAGACGACCCATCTTGTGAGTCAGTTTGTTGATCAACCACCAGCCGATGGCCAGGGTGATAACGGCCAGCAATACCCGGCTGCCATATTCCATGATCATCGGGATCCATGACTGCGAGGTCTTGATCAGTTGATCCACTTCTGCGTTTAAATCCATGTAGCTTCTCCTATTTAGCGGATATGCGGCTTTATTGACTGCCTGAAAACGCAAATGAGCCCCGTGGGGCTCAAGTGTAGGCACAGACTCTGGGGCGTGGGACGTCAAAAACGCCTACAGGTTCCCCAAAGTGCCATCAGTCGCGGAAGTTATTGAACTGCAGCGGCATGTCGAAGGTCTTGGCGCGCAGGGCCGCGATCGCGTCCTGCAAATCATCACGCTTCTTGCCGGTAACGCGAACCTGCTCACCCTGGATGGCGGCCTGGACTTTCAGCTTGGCGTCCTTGATGTGCGCAACGATCTTCTTCGCCAACTCTTTGTCGATGCCTTCCTTGAGGACCGCTTCCTGCTTCATCAGCTTGCCGGAGGCGTAGGCATCCTTGATTTCAAGGCATTGCGCGTCGATCTTGCGCTTGACCAGCGACAGCTTGAGGATTTCGATCATCGCTTCCAGCTGGAAATCGGCTTCAGCGGTAAGGTTGACGGTCAGTTCCTTTTCCTTGAATTCGAAGCTGCCCTTGCCTTTCAAGTCATAGCGGCGGTCCAGTTCCTTGACGGCGTTCTCGACGGCGTTGGTGACTTCGTGTTTGTCCAGTTCGGATACCACGTCGAACGAAGGCATGTCATTTCTCCAATATAAGGGGCGGGCTCAGTAGAGATGGAGCGCGCCCGAGCTAAAATGCCGAGGCATTATAGCGGTTCTTTCGTCCCGTTCACTGTGAGCGACCCCACGGAGCATAAACTGATGTCGACCACCTGGCACATTCTCGGCGCCGGCAGCCTGGGCACACTCTGGGCCACCCGCCTGGCCCGCGCGGGCGTGCCCGTGAAACTGATCCTGCGCGATGCTGCGCGCCTGGCCAGCTACCAGGCAGGACCTGGGCTGACGCTGGTCGAACAGGGCGTAGAACACACCTACCCGGTGATCGGCGAAATGCCCGACAGCCCTGAGCCGATTCATCGCCTGCTAGTGGCGTGCAAAGCCTACGACGCCCAAGGCGCCATCGCACAGCTGCAACACCGGCTGGTGCCGGATGCCGAACTGATCCTGCTGCAAAATGGCCTCGGCAGCCAGGACGCGGTGGCCGCACAGCTTCCCCAGGCCCGCTGTATCTTTGCCTCCAGCACCGAAGGCGCATTCCGCGATGGCGATTGGCGCGTGGTGTTTGCCGGCCACGGCTACACCTGGCTGGGCGATGCAGGCCACCCTACTCCACCGTTATGGCTGGACGACCTGCACGCCGCCGGCATTCCCCACGCCTGGAGCACCGACATTCTTACGCGCCTGTGGCGCAAACTGGCCCTCAATTGCGCCATTAACCCACTGACCGTGCTGTACCAGTGCCGCAACGGTGGCCTGCAGGATCATCAGTGTGAAGTCGCCACCTTGTGCGCCGAATTAAGCGAGTTACTCGAATGTTGCGGCCAGCCGGCGGCGGCCGAGGATCTGCACAATGAAGTGGAACGGGTGATCCAGGCCACAGCGGCCAACTACTCGTCCATGTATCAGGACGTGGCGAACGCCCGACGCACCGAAATCAGCTACCTGCTGGGCTATGCCTGCTCGGCCGCCGCCCGTCACCAATTGGTCCTGCCGCACCTGCAACAACTGCAATCGCGGCTGATCGACCACTTACGTGCACGCGGATTGGCCAGCAACTGAGGCACGCGCTACCCTGCCTACCTGTCTATCACCTGGGAAAACCCTGATGCCACTGCGCCAGCGTCTTGAAAATCTACCGGTAGGGCAGAAACTGCTGGCCGCTCTGCTGGTGTTGTTGACCACCGTATTGCTGGTGGCCAACCTGACGTTTATCAGTGCCGCCTATTGGATTTCCCAGGAGAGCATGGCGCCCCAGGCGCTGCAGGCCATCGGGCGTCTGGTGTCCAACCCGTCACTTGCCGCTGAAGGCCTGGAATCCCCAGCCAAGGCCGAAGCCTTGCTCAATGAACTGACCAGCTATTCGCCGCTACGCGCCGCCGCGCTTTACGACGGCGAAGGCAACCGCCTGGCGCAGATGCAACACGGCAACCGTTTGCAGTTGCCGGAAAACTACCGGCATATCGAGGCCTGGCGCGTCACCGAGTTTCGCAGTAACCAGATCATCACCCTGCCCCGCACCGGCCAGCCTTCTGGGCACCTGCTGCTGGTGGCCACCAGTGAGCTGCCCGTGGCGTTCTATACCGGCACGCTGACCGCGAGCCTCGGCATCCTGATTTTCAGTGTGTTGCTCTGGCTGGTCATCGCCCGGCAGATCAAACGCCTGATCACCCGCCCGATCCACGAACTGGAAGAACTCTCGCGCCAGGTCACCCGCGAAGAAAACTATGCCCTGCGCGCCGGGCGCGGCAACCATGATGAAATCGGCAGCTTGGCCGAAGCGTTCAACACCATGTTGTCGCGCATCGAAGCCCGCGAGCAACAACTCAAGCGTGCGCGTGACGACTCCCAGGCCGCCTACGCTCAGGCTCAGGGCCTGGCCGAGGAAACACGCCACACCAACCGCAAGCTGGAACTGGAAGTCCAGGTACGCAGCAAGATCGAGAAAAAGCTCACTGGGTTTCAGAACTACCTGAACAGCATTATCGACTCGATGCCGTCGGCCCTGATCGCCCTGGACGAACAGCTCTACGTCACCCAGTGGAACCAGGAGGCCAGCGCGCTTTCCGGTACACGCCTGGATGAAGCGCTGAACCAGCCGATCTTCCTCGCCTTCCAACCGCTTAAGCCCTACCTGCCGCAAATCAAGGCCACGGTCGAGCGACACACGGTGGAACGCATTGAGCGCGTCACCTGGTTCAAGGACGATGAGGCCAAGCATTACGCCCTGACGTTCTACCCGTTGATGGGCGGCGCCGGGCGCGGCGTGGTGATCCGTATCGACGACATCACCCAGCGCCTGTCCCTGGAAGAAATGATGGTGCAGTCAGAAAAAATGCTCTCCGTCGGCGGCCTGGCGGCCGGCATGGCCCATGAGATCAATAACCCGTTGGGCGCGATCCTGCATAACGTGCAAAACATCCGCCGCCGCCTGTCCCCCGACCTGCCGAAGAACCTGGAACACGCCGAACAGGCGGGCATCGATCTCGATACGGTCAACCGCTACCTGCAAGGCCGCGAAGTCCCGCAACTGCTTGACGGCATCCAGCAAGCCGGCGCGCGGGCGGCGAAGATCGTCACCCATATGCTCAGTTTCAGCCGCCGCAGTAATCGCCAGATGGCGCCGTGCGATTTGCCGGCGCTGATCGACCAAGCGGTAGACATTGCCGGTAACGACTTCGACCTCACGGTCGGCTTCGACTTCAAGGGCCTGGCGATCATCCGCCAGTTCGACCCGCAACTGGGCCCAGTGCCCGGCACCGCCAACGAACTGGAACAGGTGCTGCTCAACTTGCTGAAAAACGCTGCCCAAGCCATTCACCTGCGTGAAGACGGCCGCGAGCCTGGACGCATTATTTTGCGCACACGCCTCAATGCACCGTGGGCGGAGATCCAAGTGGAAGACAACGGCATCGGCATGAGCGAAAACGTGCGCAAACGCACCTTCGAGCCGTTTTTCACCACCAAGGAGATCGGCCAAGGCACTGGGCTTGGGCTGTCGGTGTCGTATTTCATCATCACCAATAACCATAAAGGCCAGATGGAAGTGCACTCCACCCTCGGCCAAGGCACGTGCTTCACCCTGCGCCTGCCCCTGGCCGGCAGCCAAATACCATCCTTTGACCTGACTCAACTGGAGCAATGACCATGGGCTTTCGCCTGTCGAAAATCTACACGCGTACCGGCGACAAAGGCGAAACAGGCTTGGGCGACGGCCGCCGCGTGCCCAAGGACCACCCACGGGTGGAGGCCATTGGCGAGGTGGACACGCTGAATAGCCAGTTGGGCTTGTTGTTGGCCAACCTTGAAGAGCAGAGCGGCAAACATCCGCAACTGAACGATGTGATTGAGGTGCTCACACCTTGCCAACATCGCCTGTTCGACCTGGGCGGTGAGCTAGCGATGCCGGTGTACAAGGCGTTGAATGCGGCTGAAGTCGACCGGCTTGAAGCGGCGATTGACCGCTGGAACGAGGAAGTCGGGCCGTTGGAAAACTTCATCTTGCCCGGTGGTTCAGCGCTGATTGCTCAGGCGCATGTGTGCCGCAGCCTGGCGCGCAGTGCGGAACGGCGGTGTCAGCAGTTGAATACGCTGGAACCGCTGGAGGGCGTGGGGTTGGCGTATATCAATCGGTTGTCGGATTTGTTGTTTGTGGCGGCGCGGGTGATTGCCAAGCGACAGGGGGTGGCTGAGGTGTTGTGGCAGGCGGCAGCGAAGCCACACTAAGATCGTTCCCATGCTCTGCGTGGGAATGCCTCTTGTGACGCTCCGCGTCACGCTTTGGGACGCGGAGCGTCCTCGGCTGCATTCCCACGCAGAGCGTGGGTACGATCATCAAACCTGCGGCCAGAACGCCCGAATCCCTGCCACACCCTGAGCCCCAGCTTCCCAAGCCTGTTCCCGCTCCGCCGGCCCAACGCCGCCCAACAGAAACACCGGCTTGCTGAACCCACGGATCAACTCGGCCGACTGCTCCCAACCCAATGGCTGAGCATCAGGATGCGTCTGGGTCGGCTGCACCGGCGACAGCGTGACAAAATCCACGTCCATCATTTGCGCCAGTGCCAGCTCTTCAGCGTTGTGGCATGAGGCCGCCAACCAGCGATCCTTCGGCAACGGCCGGCCCTTGCTGGCGTATTTACGCAGCTGCGCCGACGTCATGTGCCAACCGGCCGCCGGGAAATCTCCCAGCCACTCGAACGGGCCCTTGAGCATCAGCTGCGCCTTGCCAGCACACAAACCCACTGCATCCACCGCCAGGTCACGGTATTTCGGGTCGTAGCCATTAGGCGCACGCAACTGGATCAGCTTGATACCACCGGCAACAGCTTTCTGAATACCGCGCAGCAACACCGGGGTTTCCAGTTCGCCAGGGGTAATCAGGTACTCAGCCGGTAACCGCGCCGCCGCAACGATCGGGGCATTCGCCGCGGGGAACTCATAGTTGATCAAGTCCCGCGGGGTCACCCATTCCAACGGCTGCCCTTCGGCACCATGGGGCTCGCCGGTAAAGGCCGAGACTTCCCAGACATCCAGCAACACCTGCTTGTCCGGGTAGTCATGTTGCACCTTGATCAACGGCCGCGCCGTGGTGACCTGGATGCCCAGTTCTTCCTGCAACTCGCGAGACAGCGCGGCAGCGACCGATTCATCGGCCTCCACCTTGCCACCGGGAAACTCCCAGAGGCCGCCCTGGTGCTGGGTATCGGCGCGGCGTGCCAGCAGGATCCTACCATCGACACCGTGGATCACCGCTGCTGCTACATGCACTCGTTTCACCGCGCTTATCCTCTTGGCTGTCAGGTGCGGTATTCCGCATTGATCTTCACGTACTCGTGGGACAGGTCGGTCGTCCAGATGGTTTCGCTGCACTCACCGCGACCCAACTCGATACGGATGGTGATTTCTTCTTGCTGCATCACCGCCGAGCCCTGGGCTTCGGTATAGGTTTCGGCGCGGGCGCCACGGCTGGCAATGCACACGTCGCCGAGGAACACATCGATCTTGCTCACGTCCAGGTCCGGCACGCCGGCACGGCCTACCGCGGCGAGGATACGACCCCAGTTCGGGTCGGAGGCAAACAGTGCAGTCTTGATCAGCGGCGAATGCGCCACGGTGTAGCCCACATCCAGGCATTCCTGGTGATTGCCGCCGCCGTTGACTTCAACCGTGACGAACTTGGTGGCGCCCTCGCCGTCACGCACGATGGCCTGAGCCACGTCCATGCACACCTCGAACACCGCCTGTTTCAGCGCCGCAAACAGCGGGCCTTCGGTGGACGTGATTTCCGGCAGGTTGGCCTGGCCGGTCGCGATCAGCATGCAGCAGTCGTTGGTCGAGGTATCGCCATCAATGGTGATGCGGTTGAACGACTTGTTGGCGCCGTCCAGCATCAGGCGTTGCAGCACGTCACGGGAGACTTTGGCGTCGGTGGCGATGTAGCCAAGCATGGTGGCCATGTTCGGGCGAATCATGCCCGCGCCTTTGCTGATGCCGGTGACGGTGACCGTCACGCCGTCGTGCACAAACTGACGGCTCGCGCCTTTTGGCAGGGTGTCGGTGGTCATGATGCCGGTGGCCGCAGCCGCCCAGTTATCCACAGACAGGTCATCCAGCGCGGCTTGCAGGGCGCCTTCGATTTTTTCCACCGGCAACGGTTCACCGATCACGCCGGTGGAGTACGGCAGCACTTGGCTGGCGTCCACGCCAGTAAGCGCAGCCAGCTTGGCGCAGGTGCGCGCGGCGGCCACCAGGCCTGGCTCGCCGGTGCCGGCGTTGGCGTTGCCGGTGTTGGTCAATAAGTAGCGAATCGGCCCGGCCACGCGTTGCTTGGCCAGGATTACCGGCGCCGCGCAGAACGCGTTAAGGGTGAACACACCGGCGACGGTCGAGCCTTCGGCACAGCGCATCACCACCACATCCTTGCGCCCCGGGCGCTTGATGCCGGCCGAAGCGATACCGAGTTCAAAACCGGCAACCGGGTGCAATGTGGGCAAAGGACCAAGACCAACAGCCATGAATGCGCTCCTTAAAAATAGGTGATGTCTGTGCCGTCGCTATCGACGGTGGGAATTAATGGCAAAACGCCGCGACGGCTGATGCCGGTCGCGGCGCGGGGTGTTGCAGCGTCAGGCAAAAATCTTAGTTGATTTCGCCGTGGCAGTGTTTGAACTTCTTGCCCGAACCGCACCAGCACAGCTCGTTACGGCCCAGCTTCTGATCATTGCGAACCGGCGCTTGAGCCAAGGCCACATCGACCTCTTCGCCCAATACTTCAGGCGCGTCCAGGCCCGGCGCTTCGTCGTGCTGGAACTGCATGCGGGCCGCCAGTGCTTCGGCTTCCTGGCGCAGGCGAGCTTCTTCCTCGATCGGGTCTTCGCGACGCACCTGAACGTGGGACAGCACGCGAATCGAATCGCGCTTGATCGAATCCAGCAGCTCTGAGAACAGCGTGAACGACTCGCGCTTGTACTCTTGCTTCGGGTTCTTCTGGGCGTAGCCACGCAGGTGGATACCATGACGCAAGTGGTCCATGGTCGACAGGTGGTCTTTCCACAAGTCGTCCAGCACGCGCAGTACGATTTGCTTCTCGAAGGTGCGCAGTGCTTCGGCACTCGCCTGCTCTTCTTTCTCGTTGTATGCGGCCAGAAGCTCGGTCATCAGCTTCTCGCGCAGCGTCTCTTCGTACAGGTGGTCATCTTCGTCCAGCCACTGCTGAACCGGCAAGTCGACACCGAAGTCGCTCTTCAATGCCGCTTCCAGACCAGCAACATCCCACTGTTCCGGCAGGGACTGTGGCGGAATATGTGCGCTGACGGTGGCGTTGAGCACGTCCTGACGGAAATCAGCGATGGTCTCGCCAATGTTGTCGGCGGCCAGCAACGTGTTACGCATGTGATAAATCACTTTACGCTGTTCGTTGTTGACGTCATCGAACTCGAGCAGTTGCTTACGAATGTCGAAGTTGCGGCCTTCAACCTTGCGCTGGGCTTTCTCGATAGCGTTGGTCACCATGCGGTGCTCGATCGCTTCACCGGACTGCATGCCCAGGGCTTTCATGAAGTTCTTCACCCGATCAGAAGCGAAGATACGCATCAAGCTATCTTCCAGCGACAGGTAGAAACGGCTGGAACCGGCGTCACCCTGACGACCGGCACGACCACGCAACTGGTTGTCGATACGGCGCGATTCGTGACGCTCGGAAGCGATCACCTGCAGGCCGCCGGATTCCAGCACTGCCTGGTGGCGTTTCTGCCAGTCGGCCTTGATCTGGGCGATCTGCTCAGGGGTCGGGTTGTCCAGCGAAGCCACTTCCACTTCCCAGTTACCGCCCAACAGGATGTCGGTACCACGACCGGCCATGTTGGTGGCGATGGTCAGCGCGCCTGGGCGACCGGCCTGGGCGATGATCTCGGCTTCTTTTTCGTGGAACTTGGCGTTGAGGACCTTGTGCTCGATGCCTTCCTTGTTGAGCAGGTTGGACACGTGCTCGGAAGTTTCGATGGTGGCGGTACCCACCAGGATCGGACGACCCTGGGCCATGCCGTCCTTGATGTCGTTGATGATTGCCGCGTATTTCTCTTCGGCAGTCAGGAACACCAGGTCGTTGAAGTCTTTACGCGCCAGCGGCTTGTTCGGTGGGATCACCATCACGGCCAGGCTGTAGATCTGGTGGAATTCGAACGCTTCGGTGTCGGCCGTACCGGTCATGCCGGACAGTTTGTTGTACAGACGGAAGTAGTTCTGGAAGGTGGTGGACGCCAACGTCTGGCTTTCGGCCTGGATGTTGAGCCCTTCCTTGGCTTCGATGGCCTGGTGCAGGCCTTCGGACAGACGACGACCCGGCATGGTACGACCGGTGTGTTCGTCAACCAGTACGACCTGGCCGTCCTGGACGATGTATTCAACGTTGCGGTGGAACAGCTTGTGGGCGCGCAGGCCGGCATACACGTGGGTCAACAGGCCCAGGTTGTGTGCCGAATACAGGCTTTCACCCTCGGCCAGCTCACCGATCTGGGTCAGCATGTCTTCAACGAACTGGTGACCGGCTTCGTTGAGTTCGACCTGACGGGTCTTCTCGTCGATGGAGAAGTGACCTTCTTTGGTCACCACGCCTTCCACTTCCTCGATGTGCTGCTCCAGACGCGGGATCAACTTGTTGATCTCGATGTACAGACGCGAGCTGTCTTCGGCCTGGCCGGAGATGATCAGCGGGGTACGGGCTTCGTCGATGAGGATGGAGTCGACTTCGTCGATCACGGCAAAGTTGAGTTCGCGCTGGAATTTCTCATCCATGCTGAACGCCATGTTGTCGCGCAAGTAGTCGAAACCGAATTCGTTGTTGGTGCCGTAGGTAATGTCGCAAGCGTAGGCGGCGCGTTTCTCTTCCGGCGGCTGGAACGGCGTTACCACGCCGACGGTCAGGCCGAGGAATTCATACAGCGGACGCATCCAGTTGGCATCCCGGCGAGCCAGGTAGTCGTTCACCGTCACAACGTGCACGCCCTTGCCGGACAATGCGTTGAGGTAAACACCCAGGGTTGCCACCAGGGTCTTGCCTTCACCGGTGCGCATTTCGGCAATCATGCCTTCATGCAAGGTCATGCCGCCGATCAACTGGACGTCGAAGTGGCGCATGCCCATGACACGCTTACCGGCTTCACGGGCGACCGCAAAGGCTTCGGGAAGCAGCTTGTCGAGGGTTTCACCTTTGGCTATGCGGGCCTTGAACTCTTCGGTCTTGGCGCGCAATTGCTCGTCCGAAAGGGCAACCATCTGCTCTTCGAAGGCATTGACCAGCTGCACCGTCTTGAGCATGCGTTTAACTTCGCGCTCATTCTTGCTTCCAAAAAGTTTCTTTAACAAAGGCGCAAACATATCGGCAGGTTCTTCCACACATAGGGATGGAGGGCGCACCGTGAGTGGCCCGAGCAGCCCTCACGGCCGCATGCGAACGCGCATTCTACCCGGAATCGTGGGTGAGGAAAGTGGCGTTGTTCCTCGATGCTGGCATGGCGCTGTGAGAGGGCTTGTTTAAAATAAGGGCTTTTGCTGGAACTTCAACCCATGGAGCGCAGAAGTTACCTATTGATTTCATGGGCAAAGCTGGCTGACGCATGGCCTGGGGGCACACAGGCGCTTTCTGCTAAGATGGCGGCTCTGTTACCTAAGGTGTCTAGACATGGCATTTCGCCCTCTTACAGCCCGCGCGCCAAGCGTGTTGCTCCGCGAAGCCAAACCGTTGAAAGCCATCTTCGGCCACGCGCAACGCCTGGGCCGTTTGCAACGCCTTGTAGAAAGCCAGCTGCAACCTGCCGCGCGGGAACATTGCCATGTGGCGTCCTGGCGCGAAGGTAATCTTCTATTAATTGTCACCGACGGTCATTGGGCCACCCGTTTGCGCTATCAGCAAAAACGCCTGCTGCGGCAATTGATGGCATTTGACGAGTTTGCCAGATTGACCCGTATCCAGTTCAAGGTGCAGCCACCCACTGCGCCACAACGCGCAGTGGGTCACAGCATAGACCTCTCGGTAAATGCGGCCGAAACCATCCAGGCCACGGCCGACGGCATAAGCGATCCGGGCTTGCGTGCAGCACTGGAGCGGTTGGCCGCCCACGCCAAGCCCAAAGCCTGAACCGCTACTTGCGCTTGCTGCCGCCTAGCAACGAGCCCAACAACCCCCGCACCAACTGACGCCCCATCTGATTGGCGGCCTGTTGCATCGCGGATTTAAGCGCCTTGCCGGCCGCAGTGCCCAAAAACGCGCCAGCCTTGTCGGTAAAGCTCGGCTCTTCGGCGGCGGGCTTGGCCTCTTCGCTCGGCCCCAGCTCCTTACGTGCCATCAGCACTTCATAGGCTGATTCACGATCAATCGGCTTGTCATAGCGCCCTTGCAACGGCGAACTGGCGATCAGTGCGGCACGTTCGGCCTCACTGAGTGGCCCAATGCGTGATTGCGGCGGCGCTACCAGCACGCGCTGGACCACTTCCGGCGTGCCTTTTTCCTGCAAGGTGCCCACCAGCGCCTCACCCGTGCCCAGTTCAGTCAGCACCGACAACGCATCAAACGCCGGGTTGGGCCGAAAACCATCCGCCACTGCGCGCAGGGATTTCTGCTCTTTCGTGGTGAACGCCCGCAAGCCGTGCTGAATACGCAGGCCGAGTTGCGCCAGGACCGTGTCAGGCAAATCACCTGGGGATTGCGTGACAAAGTACACGCCGACGCCTTTGGAGCGAATCAAGCGCACCACTTGCTCCAAGCGATCCTGCAAAGCCTTGGGCGTATCCGCGAACAGCAAATGCGCCTCGTCGAAGAACAGCGCCAAGAGCGGTTTGTCAGCATCACCACGTTCAGGCAACTGTTCGAAGAGCTCTGCGAGCAGCCATAGCAAGAAGGTCGCGTAGACTTTCGGCGCCTCATGCACCAAGCGGCTGGCATCCAGCAGATGGATGCGCCCGCGACCGTCACTGGAGGGCTGCAAAATATCTTCAAGTTGCAGGGCCGGCTCGCCAAACAAGGCCTCGGCGCCCTGCTGCTCAAGCACGGCCAGGCGCCGTAACAGCGCCTGGCTGGAACCGGTGGTCATCAGCGCGGCATCATCGCCCAGCAGTTCCGGGTGATAGCGCAAGTGGTTGAGCAACGCCTTGAGATCTTTGAGGTCCAGCAGCAATAGACCTTCTCGGTCCGCGACCTTGAAGGTGGCATAGAGCGCCGACTGCTGGCTGTCGGTGAGTTCCAGCAGGCTGCCCAGCAATAACGGCCCCATTTCGCTGATGGTGGTGCGCAGCGGATGACCGGATTGCCCGTGAATATCCCACAGCGTTACCGGATAAGCCTTCGCCGTGTAATTAAGGAAAGGCATGCCCGCGATGCGCTCGGCCACTTTACCTTGAGGGTTGGCCGCAGCACCCAGACCACACAGGTCGCCCTTGATATCAGCGGCGAACACGGCCACGCCCGCCTCACTGAAGGCCTCCGCCAGGCGCTGCAACGTGACGGTTTTACCTGTGCCGGTGGCACCGGCAATCAACCCATGACGGTTGGCCAGGCGCATGGCCTGGGCGATGGGCTGGCCGTCTGGGCCGGCGCCGATAAGCAGTTGCGAGGAGTCAGGCATTTCGTCACCTTTGGTTAATCTTTAGTGCAGCCAGGTCGATACAGACAGATGTAAGACCAACAAAGTCTAAAAATAGGTCAGATAGTGCCTGTGCGCATAGTTCCTACAGGAGGGACCCACAGAGCTATCACCCGCAGTATCACACCTTTTTTGACGCAGCCATTTTGCGCATCCCACAAAGACGCGCTTCGGATATTTAGACCCTAGCGGACCCTACAAGCCATGAATAAGAACCTGCGTTTCAGCCACAAAATCCTGCTTGCAGCCTCCCTTATCGTCATCGCCGCTTTCGCACTGTTTACCCTCTATAACGACTACCTGCAACGCAATGCGATTCGCGACGACCTCAATAACTACCTGCACGAAATGGGCGATGTCACCGCCAGCAATATCCAAACCTGGCTCACCGGGCGTATCGCCTTGGTGGAAAACGCTGCACAAAACATTGCTATCAACCCTGAACCCACCGTGATTACCAACCTGCTCGAGCAGAAAACCCTGACCTCCTCGTTCATGGCCACCTACGTGGGCGACAGCAAAGGCGCCTTTACCATCCGTCCCGACACCAAGATGCCGGACGGCTTCGACCCGCGGGTTCGCCCTTGGTACAAGGGCGCCCAGAGCAGCAACGGTTCGACCCTGACCGAACCTTATATTGACGCCGCTACCGGCCAGTTGATCATCTCCGTCGCCACTCCCAGCAGCACCAAATCCGGCCAAAGCATCGGCGTGGTAGGCGGCGACCTGAGCCTGCAAACCCTGGTGGATAACATCGGCGCGCTGAACTTCGGCGGCATGGGTTATGCGTTCCTGGTCAGTGCTGACGGCAAAGTGCTGGTGCACCCGGACAAGAGCCTGGTGATGAAAACCCTGGCTGACGTCTACCCAAAAAACACACCAAAGATCACGGGTAATTTCAGCGAAGTCCAGGCCAACGGCAAGGACAACATCGTGACCTTCACACCGATCAAGGGCTTGCCGTCAGTGAACTGGTACCTGGGCATTTCGGTGGATAAAGACAAATCCTTCGCCATGCTCAGCGAATTTCGCACCTCGGCAGTGATTGCCACGATCATTGCCGTGGTAATCATCATTGCGCTGCTGGGCATGCTGATCCGTGTGCTGCTGCAACCGCTGCACGTGATGACCCGCGCCATGCAGGACATCGCCGATGGCGAGGGTGACTTGACCCGCCGCTTGACCATCCAGAACAACGACGAGTTCGGTACGCTCGGTAATGCCTTCAATCGATTCGTGGAGCGGATTCATACATCGATTCGCGAAGTGTCCTCGGCCACCGAGCAAGTCAACGAAGTCGCTTTACGCGTGGTCAGCGCCTCCAACTCGTCGATGGTGAATTCCGATGAGCAGGCCAACCGCACTAATAGCGTCGCAGCGGCCATCAACGAGCTGGGCGCTGCGGCCCAGGAAATTGCGCGTAACGCCGCACAAGCCTCCAACCAGGCCAGCGACGCGCGGCACTTGGCCGAAGACGGTCAACAGGTGGTCGATCGTAATATCAAGGCGATGACCCAACTGTCCGCGATGATCAGCGCGTCCAGCAGCAATATCGAAGCGCTGAACAGCAAGACCGTGAATATCGGGCAGATTCTGGAAGTGATCACCAGCATCTCCCAGCAAACCAACCTGCTCGCGCTTAACGCCGCCATCGAAGCAGCACGTGCCGGGGAAGCCGGGCGCGGGTTTGCGGTCGTGGCCGATGAAGTGCGCAACTTGGCGCATCGCACGCAAGAGTCGGCGCAACAAGTGCAAAAGATGATCGAGGAGTTGCAAGTCGGCGCCAGAGATTCGGTCAGCACCATGAGTGAAAGCCAGCGCCACAGCCAGGACAGCTTGGAAATCGCCAACCTGGCCGGCGAGCGCCTGAACAGTGTGACCCAGCGCATCGGCGAGATCGACGGCATGAACCAGTCCGTGGCCACCGCCACCGAGGAACAAACCTCGGTGGTGGAGTCGATCAACATGGACATCACCGAGATCAACACCCTCAACCAGGAAGGTGTGGAAAACCTGCATTCAACCCTGCGCGCCTGCACCGACCTGGAACAACAGGCGGCGCGCTTGAAACAGTTGGTAGGCAGTTTCCGGATCTGATCCGCGTGCTCGCCGTCTCACAGGGCGGCGGGCGTTATTCGTCCTTGGTCCGGGATGGGCCCTGCTCACGCTCCCACAGTTCGGCGGCGCCGGGAAACTCGGTGCCGTCCTCGGCGTCGAGGTCATCCGGGTCATATCGACTCAAACAGCCTTCCCCCAGCGTCGCCGGGGCTTTGGAGGTGGCTTTGTCGAGTGGATCGCTCATCAATCAATCCTCAATGGCAGGCAAAGAAAAAGGGCCTGGGACGATTTAACGCCCAGGCCCTTTATTCTTCAATCGTTCAAAACGCGGTTATCAGAACACCACTGTCTTGTTGCCGTGCACCAGCACGCGATCTTCCAAGTGATAACGCAGGCCGCGCGCCAGCACCATCTTCTCGACATCACGGCCGAAACGCACCATGTCTTCAATGCTGTCGCTGTGGCTGACGCGCACCACGTCCTGCTCGATGATCGGGCCGGCGTCCAGTTCCTCGGTAACGTAGTGGCAGGTTGCGCCAATCAGCTTCACGCCACGCAGGGAGGCTTGGTGGTAAGGCTTGGCACCGACGAACGATGGCAGGAAGCTATGGTGAATGTTGATCACCTTACCGGCGTACTCACGGCACAGTTCCGGCGGCAGGATTTGCATGTAGCGCGCCAGCACTACCACGTCAGCGTCGTGCTGCTTCACCAGACGGGAAACCTCGGCAAACGCCGGCTCCTTGTCCTGCGGGTTGACCGGCACATGGTAGTAAGGAATGCCATGCCACTCGACCATGCTGCGCAGGTCGTCATGGTTGGAAATGACACAGGCGATCTCGCAGTCCAGCTCATCACTGTGCCAGCGGTGCAGCAGGTCGGCCAGGCAGTGCGATTCACGGCTGGCCATCAGCACAACGCGTTTTTTCTGCTCGGTGTCGGTGATGTGCCAGGTCATCGAAAACTCTTCGGCGATCGGCGCGAACGCTTCACGAAAGGCTTCAAGACCAAAGGGCAGCGTGTCGGCACGAATTTCGTGACGCATGAAAAACCAACCGCTGAGATCGTCCGAGTGATGGCTCGCCTCGGTGATCCAGCCGTTGTGGGAGGCCAGAAAGTTACTGACTTTGGCAACGATGCCAACCCGGTCCGGGCAAGCGATCACCAGCCGAAAAGTGCGCATTAGGGGGAAACTCCAGAACTTCGCAAAGGCCGCCATTCTATCGATTACGCAGAAAAACTGCAGTATTCCTTGCACCTTATTCTGTCCCCGCGCCCTGGGTACAGCCCTTAACAGCGTAAGGTTTTACAGCTGCTATATGGCCGTAAAACGTCACCTCGGGCAGTTATCGGAAAATAAACGAGATTATCTTTAGGCATACACCTACTAATTAACTCGATTGCGTAGCTTTGCTACAAACATTCAAAGTAATTCACATAAATGCATCCTTAAATGTTTACTTGCGCAAGTGGCCTGACTATTATTGGGCCACTTACCCTGTCAATCAGCGCTCTACATAAGGTAGTCCACATGTCTCTGATCAACGAATACCGTGCCACCGAAGAAGCTATTAAAGAGCTGCAAGCCCGTTTGAAGAACCTGTCCCAAGACGACAAGCTGCAAACCGAGCTGGAATTTGAAGGCAAACTGCGCACCCTGATGGGTGAATACTCCAAATCCCTGCGCGACATCATCGCGCTGCTGGATCCAGAGTCGAAAGTTAAAGCCCCTCGTGGCGCAGTGAAAACTACCGGCACCAAGCGTGCTCGCAAGGTCAAGCAATACAAGAACCCGCACAACGGCGAAGTGATTGAAACCAAAGGTGGCAACCACAAGACTCTGAAAGAGTGGAAAGCCAAGTGGGGCGGCGACGTAGTTGAAGGCTGGGCTACCCTGCTGGGCTAAGCCTGGTCGGGCACTCGCCTAATATGCAGCACAATAAAACGCCAGCTTGCTGGCGTTTTTTTATTGTCCGAATAATCTGCAATTACCGGCCTACAGATTCAGGCGAGCGGCTAAAGAGTCGGCATACTCCTGCCATTGATCCACGACCTGGCACTGAAACGATGTGGCAGTAACAGCCAACTCTTCCCGCGCCCGTTTAAATGCCGAGAGGGTATTGGGCGCCCCCCATTCCGGCTCCGACAACCGTTGCTGGCAAAAAAGTTTCCAGCGCTGTTGCTCCTCGATGTTCAAGGTGTCCGGGAAGTTACGCGCGCGGTAGCGGAATAATAATTCCGGCAAACGATGATCATCAAAAGGCCACTGCTGATGTGCCAGATGAGCAGGCTCAGCCGCCCGGACTTGTTCACATAAACGACGGTCGCGGTCGCCAATAAAACCATCATAGAGCTGTTGCTCCGGGTCTGAACTCGGCGCAAAGTCGTCCTCGGCGTAAATGGCCGCCAACTTATCGCGCCAAACTTCCTGTGCGTCAGTTAGTCGCACCGCCCGTGCCTGACACACCTGCATATCCAACTGAAGTCGCTCACGGTCCTGAGCCCGCAGCACATTCAAGGGGGCAACCACCGGGCAGCGGTTGATATGCAACAACTTGAGCGGCACTGGCAGCTCACCTTCCGCCAGCTCATCACGGCGCGTGTAGAGGCGCCGGCGCAAAGTATCGGCGTCCAGGTCCAGCAAACCCTGCGGGTCGAGCCCAAGGTCACAGACAATCAACGCATTACGATTGCGCGGGTGCCAGGCCAGAGGCAGTACCACGCCCAAGTAATGACGCTCAGCGGAAAAGCGCCCAGAAATATGCACCATAGGTTGCAGCAGCCGCACCTGATCCATCACTCGCTGCTTGCTGCGCAGCTGAAACAGCCATTCATATAACTTGGGCTGTTTCTCACGGACCAGGCGCGCCAAGGCAATCGTGGCACGCACGTCCGACAGGGCATCGTGGGCCTGGCCATGATCAATGCCGTTGGCCTCGGTCAAGCGCTCAAGCTTGAGCGTCACGCGCCCATCCTGCTCAGGCCACTCAATGCCTTCCGGGCGCAGCGCGTAGGCCGTGCGCACGACATCGATCAAATCCCAACGACTGTTACCGCCCTGCCACTCGCGGGCGTAGGGGTCAAAAAAGTTGCGGTACAGGCTGTAACGCGTCATTTCATCATCAAATCGCAGGGTGTTGTAACCGGCGCCACAGGTACCTGGCGCAGCCAACTCGGCATGCACTCGGGTCATGAAATCAGCTTCGGCCAAGCCTTTTTCCGCCAGGATACCGGGGGTGATACCGGTGATCGCGCAGGCGACCGGGTGAGGCAGGATATCGTCACTGGGCTGGCAATAAAGATTGACCGGCGGGCCGACCTCGTTGAGTTCGAGGTCGGTACGAATACCGGCGACCTGCAGCGGGCGATCGCTGCGCGGGTTAATGCCGGTGGTTTCATAGTCGTACCAGAAAATAGAGGTCACGGGCTGTTCCTGTACTGGAGGTCGACAAAGTCTAGGCGCTGCAAGGCGTCCGGGGCCAGCGATACCTAACTGTACAAACATCCAGTAAAACCTGGAAAGGTTGCTTCCATCGTCGACACTGCTAGCATCCGAGTCTCCCAGCCGCTCTGCACTGCCAAGGATCGCAATGCCATCAACCCCTTTGGATACCCGCTACCAAATCGAGACCCCAGAGGGTATCGATCTACCCTTGCGCCCGGCCGGCCTGCTGCCACGCGCACTGGCCTTCGCTTTCGACTTGGGTTTGCGCGGGCTGATCATGGGCATCCTGCTCGTGCCGTTGGCATTGCTGGGCAATATCGGCATTGGCCTGGGCTCGTTGCTGCTATTCCTGGTCAGTTGGTGGTACATGGTGTTGTTTGAGGTGCTCAATCAGGGCTGCTCCCCCGGCAAGCAGGTCATGGGCCTGCGGGTGGTACAGGACGACGGCACACCGGTCGGTTGGTCCGCATCACTGATCCGTAACCTGCTGCGCTTTGTCGATATGCTGCCCTTCGGTTACTTCCTCGGCGCCATCAGTTGCCTGCAACATCCCTATTTCAAACGCCTCGGCGACTTGGCTGCGGGCACCTTGGTGATCTACCGCGAGCAGCCCCTGGCCCGCCCCCAAATTCCTCAGGCTGTCGCCCTGCGCCTGCCTTTCGCCCTGGACCTGAGCGAACAACGCGCCATCCTCGGCTTTGCCGAACGCCAAGGCGAACTGTCCAGCGAGCGGGTGCATGAACTGGCCTCAATCCTCGCCGCGCCCCTGCAAGTGTCTACGCCGCGGGCCGTGGAACAGCTCAATGGTGTGGCCCGTGGTTTGTTGGGCCCAACATGAAACAGAGCCAGTTCGAAAGCCGTCACCAAGCCCAATGGCAAGCCTTTGACGAGCAACTGAAACAGTTGGAGCACGGTAAAGCCAAGACCCGTGACGTGGCTGATTTCCCCCACCACTATCGACGTTTGTGCCAGCACCTGGCCCTTGCCCAAGAGCGCGGCTATAGCAGTTACCTGGTTGATCCGCTGCAGCAACTGGCCCTGCGTGGCCACCAACAGTTATATCGCCACCGCAGCCAACTGGGGGCCAACGTATTGGCCTTCATTCTGGCCGACTTCCCGCGACTGGTACGTGAGCAGTGGCGTTTCGTGCTGATCGCCAGCCTGCTGTTCTTTGGCAGCCTGGTGGGCATAGCGCTGCTGGTCTACCTGTTTCCAGACCTGATCTACAGCATCGTCAGCCCCCAGCAGGTGGCAGAAATGCAAAGCATGTACGACCCGGATGCCAGCCGCTTGGGCCGCGCCGCCGAACGCGCCTCCAGCGAAGACTGGATGATGTTTGGCTACTACGTGATGCACAACATCGGCATCGCCTTCCAGACCTTTGCCGCCGGCCTGCTGTTTGGCCTGGGCAGCGTGTTTTTTCTGATTTTCAACGGCTTGATCATCGGGGCCGTCTCCGGGCACCTGACCGAAATTGGCTACGGCCAGACCTTCTGGTCATTTGTCATCGGCCACGGTGCATTCGAGCTGAGTGCCATCGCCCTGGCTGGCGCGGCGGGCTTGCAATTGGGCTGGGCGCTGATCGCTCCGGGGTCGCTGGCTCGCAGCGAATCCCTACGGCTGGCGGCCCGTAAAAGCGTGCAGATGCTCTGCGGCGTTATGGTGTTCCTGCTGATTGCCGCGTTTATTGAAGCCTACTGGTCTTCCACCACCTCCATTGCCCCTTGGGCCAAATACCTCGTTGGCGCTGCGCTTTGGTTGCTGGTGGCCGCTTACCTTATTTTCGCTGGACGGACTCGCCATGCGCCTGAGTGATGCCAGTGTGGTGATTCGCCCACGTACCACCTGGGAAGCCATGGACCTTGGCGTATTAATGGCTCGGGAACATCGCCTGCTGCTGATGAGCAGTTGGGCGCTGGTGAGCTTGCCGGTGTTTGCTTTGCTCAGCGTATTGCTCTGGGAACACCCCTCTGTCGCACTATTCGTGTTCTGGTGGCTTAAGCCTGCGTTCGACCGCTTGCCGCTGTACATTCTGTCCAAAGCCCTGTTTGGTGAGACACCCAGCGTCAAACACGCCGTACGCCATTGGCCACGACTGCTTAAAAGCCAGTTGCTGGTCAGCCTGACCTGGCGTCGGCTCAGCCTCAGCCGCAGTTTTTTACTGCCGGTAAGCCAACTTGAAGGCTTGGGGGGCCAGGCACGCCAGCAACGCCTGGGCGTGCTGCTGCAACGCAACGCGAGTGCCGCGCGCTGGCTGACCATCATCGGTGTACACCTGGAAATCGCCCTGTGGTTTGGCTGCATGGCGGTGTTCTATCTCTTCATCCCGGATCAGGTTGAAGTGGATTGGGACTGGCAACGCCTCGCGCTCTCAACCGGCGCGGAATGGCTATGGCTGGAGCACCTGACCAACACCTTTTACGCCTTGATCCTGGTGTTCTGGGAACCCATCTATGTTGCCTGCGGTTTCAGCCTGTACCTCAACCGTCGAACCGTACTGGAAGCCTGGGACCTGGAGTTGGTATTCCGCCGTTTGCGCCAACGCCTGAGCAGCGCTGCACCGCTGCTACTGCTGGTTGTCGGGCTGTTGCTGATACCTGCCAGCCCGCCGGCCATGGCTGACGAGTCGAACGCCACCCAACAGCTCAGCACTCAAGCCGCCGCCCAATCAATAAAGGCAGTGCTTGAACAACCGCCTTTCAAAAACCCGGAAACCGTCACGCGTTATCGTTTTGGCGAAGATAAACCTGCGGCTAAAAACAAAGCTCACGGAGACGGAAAATTACCCGCCTGGCTTCAATCGCTGCTGAACCACCTCAACAGCAACACCTTCAAGCATGTCGGCCAAGGATTGGAAGTACTCCTGTGGAGCGTGGTGATCGGCATCTTGGCCCTGCTGGTCTGGCGCTACCGTGACTGGCTGCGCGCCTTTGTCAGCCTGCGCCCGAGCCGCAGCCCCAAAATCGCCAAACCGGCACCGGCGCAATTGTTTGGACTGGACCTGGGTCTAGAGACGTTACCTGAAGACATCGCCAGCACCGCCGAGCAACTATGGCCCTCTCAGCCACGGGAAGCCCTTGGCCTCCTGTACCGTGGCCTGCTCAGTCGGTTGTTGCATGACTACAACCTGCCACTGAAAAGCGCCGATACCGAAGGCCAGGTCCTGGAGCGGGTTCACCAACTGCAACAACCACATCTACTGGCGTTCAGTGATGAATTGACCCGGCATTGGCAGAGCCTCGCCTATGGTCACCATGTGCCTACGGCCTCTGCCCAGCAGAAACTCTGCAACGATTGGCGTGCGTTATTCAACTCGGGAGCCGCCCAATGAACCGGCCATTAGTGTGGGTCGGGTTACTGCTGGCGTGCCTGCTGGGCGCCGGGGCGTTTTATGCCTGGCACAAGGCAATCCCTTATGACGAGGTGGTAGACCGTGGTCCATCGCCGCACGCCCGTCAGAATCCTTATCTGGCAGCGGAATACTTTCTGCGCAAGCAAGGCCTCGTAGTTGAGCACGCCAATAGCCTAAAACGACTTGCCGACCTTCCTCCCAAAGGCAATAGCCTGTTACTGCTGGGCGAGCGCAGCAACATGACCCCACGCCAAGTGGATCAACTGTTGGGCTGGGCGAAGTCCGGTGGCCATCTGCTGGTAGTCGCCGAAGCGTTGTGGGATGAAGAAACGGGCAAAAGCGGCGACTTACTGCTCGATCGTTTAAACATCCACCAGCTCATAAGTGACGACATTGACGAACCTGCGTCCCCGCGCAAAAAGAAAGCGCCGGACCTGACCAAGCTCTATGTCGACAATGAAACCGCACCGGCCTATTTCAGCTTCGATACCGCCTTCAACCTCTCCGACCCCAAGCACCTGGCGCAGTTTTCCGCCAACAGCGCCAAGTCCAGCCACCTGATGCAACGCGACCTCGGGCACGGCACCGTGACGGTGGTGACCGACAGCGACCTGTGGAAAACCCCAGCCATCGGCAAACACGATAACGCCTGGCTGCTGTGGTACCTCAACCAGGGCACTGACGTGACGTTGCTGTTCAACAGCGACGTGGACAACCTGCTGACCTTGTTGGTGCGCAATTTCCCCCAGGCGCTGGTGGCGCTTGTAGCGCTGATTGCCCTGGCGTTGTGGCACGCCGGAATGCGCCAGGGGCCGGTCCAGGCTCCGGCACCCAAGGCACGCCGACAGTTGCAGGAACACTTGAAGGCCAGCGCCGACTTCCTGCTGCGCCGCAGTGGCCAAGGCCCGCTCTTGCAAGCCTTGCAGCGTGACGTCCAACGCGCGGCAAGGCGGCGTCACCCAGGCTTTGAACACCTCGACACCGCTGACCAGTGGCAGGTACTTGAACGCCTGACGCGCCAACCCTCCCACATCATCAGTCAGGCCCTCGGCCCACTCCCGGCAAAACGGCTCACCAGCGCCGATTTCAGCCGTCAGGTGGCGTGCCTGCAAACTCTCAGGAATGCCCTATGAGCGATTTCCCAGCAGCCACGGCCCCCACCACCGAAAGCCTTCAACACGCCAGCCAGCAGGCACAAGCCCTGCGCGTGGAACTGCGTAAGGCGGTGATTGGCCAGGACCAGGTGATTGACGATGTACTCACCGCATTGATCGCAGGCGGCCACGTCCTGCTCGAAGGCGTACCAGGTCTGGGCAAGACTTTGCTGGTACGGGCCTTGGCCCGTTGTTTCGGTGGCGACTTCGCGCGTATCCAGTTCACGCCGGACCTGATGCCCAGCGATGTCACCGGCCACGCGGTGTACGACCTGCATACCGAGCAGTTCAAGTTGCGCAAAGGGCCACTGTTCACTCACCTGTTGCTGGCCGACGAAATCAACCGTGCCCCGGCGAAAACCCAGGCCGCCCTGCTCGAAGCCATGCAGGAGCGCCAGGTCACGCTCGAAGGCGAGGCGCTGCCCATCGGCCAACCCTTCATGGTGCTGGCGACCCAGAACCCCATCGAACAGGAAGGCACCTATCCCCTGCCCGAGGCCGAACTGGACCGGTTCATGCTCAAGGTGCGCATGGACTACCCCGAAGCCCAGCAGGAGCTCGACATGGTGCGTGAAGTGACCCGCTCGTCCAGGGCGGACATGCTTGATGTGCAACCACTGCGCACCGTGCTGCAGGCCGAGGACGTGTTGCAACTGCAGCAGATCGCCAGTGAGCTGGCCCTGGATGAGCAAGTACTCGACTACGCCGTGCGCCTGGCACGAGCGACCCGTACCTGGCCAGGGCTGGCCATCGGCGCCGGCCCTCGGGCCTCCATCGCCCTGGTCCGTGGTGCCCGGGCGCGGGCTTTGTTGCGCGGCGGTGAGTTCGTCACCCCGGACGACATCAAAGGGTGTGCCCTGGCGGTACTGCGTCATCGAGTGCGTATTGCACCGGAGCTGGATATCGACGGCCTTGAGGTAGACCAAGTGCTCAAGCAACTGCTGGACCAGATACCGGCGCCCCGGCAGTGACGCGCCCATGAAACCCACTCGACTGTTGTTAAGCTGGCTGGGTGTGCTGCTGGGCCTGAACATCCTGCTCGGCGGTGCTGCGGCGTTGCAGCTCAAGGTGCCCGACACGGTGCACTCGATCGCCTGGGAACTGTTGCTGGCACTGTTGCTGCTGGCGCTGTTGGACGCTGCACGCCTGCGTCGTCGCCCTTCTGTGCAGGTGCAACGGCAAATGCCCGGCAGCCTGGCGCTCGGCCGCTGGGGGGACGCTCGACTGACCCTGACCCACAACTACCCGCAGCCACTCACCGTAGAGGTTTTCGATCACGTCCCAGACGGCCTGAGCATGGAAAACCTGCCGCAGAGCATCGAACTGCGCCCCGGTGAACGCAGCGAGCTGGGCTACCGACTGCGCCCTTTGCGCCGTGGACTCTTCCGGTTTAGCCGCTGTGAAGTTCACCTGCCCAGCCCCTTTGGGTTGTGGTCGGCACGACGTTTTATTGAGATTGAAGATTCGACCCGCGTCTACCCGGACTTCGCCCGCTTGTACGGTGCACAATTGCTGGGTGTGGATAACTGGCTGAGTCAACTCGGTGTGCAACAACGCCAGCGAAGGGGATTGGGTCTGGAGTTCCATCAACTGCGCGAGTTTCGCGAAGGTGACAGCCTGCGTCAGATCGACTGGAAGGCCACCGCACGGCAACGCACACCGATCGCCCGGGAATACCAGGATGAGCGCGACCAGCAAATTGTGTTCATGCTTGATTGCGGTCGGCGCATGCGCAGTCAGGATGATGAGTTATCGCACTTCGACCACGCGCTCAACGCCTGCCTGCTGCTCAGCTATGTCGCGTTGCGCCAGGGCGATGCCGTGGGCCTGTGCACTTTTGCCGGTGACCAGTCGCGCTTTCTGGCCCCGGTTAAGGGCAGTGGCCAGTTGAACCTGCTGCTCAACGCGGTATACGACTTGGATACCACCCGGCGAACAGCCGACTACCAGGCGGCCGCCAGCCAATTGCTGGCCCGGCAAAAGCGCAGGGCGCTGGTGATCGTAGTCACTAATCTGCGCGACGAGGACGATGAGGCATTGATGACCGCGGTCAAGCGCATCAGCCGACAGCACCGCGTATTGGTAGCCAGCCTGCGCGAGGAAGTGCTTGATCAGCTGCGCCAGGCACCCGTGCAAACCCTTCCCGAGGCGTTGATTTATAGCGGCACGGTGGACTACCTCAACACGCGAAACGAACTCCACGACCGTCTGAGCGCGCATGGCTTGTCTGTATTGGATACCCCACCTTCGCAGCTGGGAGCCGCGTTGGTGACACGGTATCTGGGTTGGAAAAAAGCCGGCGCCTTATGAAACGCCGCCTTTTGGAACAAGCACCCTGGTAGAAGTGCTGTGTGGCGCGCGTGCGACCGCGTTTGAGTAACACGCCCGAACCAGGCCGACACTGTGCAGCGTCTAGGCGGATGCCTGTAATGGATCGAAACTGAAGTAATTCAGCAAGGCTTTGATCAGTTGGGCGTACTCATCGCACGCCTGAATCACGCTAAACCCCGAGTCGTAATGCTGAGGATTGATATCTTCATGGCTCCACAAGCAGGTCGCCGTGAGGTCGATTGCCTGGAACTCGCCGTCGGGTCCAGGGACTTTCAAGCGCAGCTCGAAGTCCACGTCGACCATCATGGGTAATTGGCTGATCAACATCAGCCCGTCTTCAGAAACATTGCCCAAAAAACCAATAGGCTTGTCTGTAAGACGATTGAACACCTGCAGGAAGCTATGTAACTGGTGCCGCTCAATCCGTCGGTGCGTAAACATGTGAGTTCGCCATCCAATGGCCATGTTTTGTGGCCGTGCCAGTGATTCGGAACAAGCCAACGGCTCGCTCTCCCTGGATCTCGGTGTGACAACACATCGCTTCAGTCACTAAACAGCTGCCGGATCCGGGCCTTGCCTTCGTTTGAATAGAAACTTGTACAAACGAACACTCAAAGGATAGCCCAAGACTGGCGACGAGCGAGCTACCGCGTGATAAATATCATCACAAAGACGCTGGACGGGGCTTTGCGGCACTGGCGCCGGGGTAATGCCCCAACTGCTGCAGGGTGTCTAGCCTGGCACGGGCACGGTAAGCGTACTCGCTTGAAGGGTACTGGTTGATGATGAACTGGTAGGTTTGTACGGCATCAACAAACAACTTTTGCCGTTCCAGGCATTGCCCGCGCAACATCGAGACCTCCGGTTGCACATAACGACGGGTACGGCTCTCGCGGTCGACCTGGGATAACTCCAGGGTGACACGCTCGCAATCACCCACCCCATAGGCACGGTAAGCGTTGTTCAAATGGTGGTCCATCGACCAGCGGGTACAGCCGACAACACTGACGGCCAAGGCAGCAACGAGCAAAATTCGCATGGGGGTTCTCCTGTCTTGAGCAGTGTATCGACCCTTCGTCGAAAATCTTCAAGGATGTTGGTCAATTCGACCGCTGCAAAAACAAGCCAATCGTCGATAAGTAGTGCAAACGAACAATGACTACAACGAAAGAGCATAGTAGCCTTGCCCAGCGCTTGAACTCAGGAGTCTGTGCATGTCCGTCCGTCGTACCAAAATCGTCGCCACCCTTGGCCCGGCCAGTAACTCGCCGGAAGTCCTCGAACAGCTGATTCTGGCTGGTTTGGACGTTGCCCGTCTGAACTTCTCCCACGGCACCCCGGACGAGCACAAGGCTCGCGCCAAGCTGGTGCGTGACCTGGCCGCCAAGCACGGCCGCTTCGTGGCACTGCTGGGTGACCTGCAAGGCCCGAAAATCCGTATCGCCAAATTCGCCAACAAGCGGATCGAGCTGAAGATCGGTGACAAGTTCACCTTCTCCACCAGCCATTCGCTGACCGAAGGCAACCAGGACGTCGTGGGTATCGACTACCCGGACCTGGTCAAAGACTGCGGCGTCGGCGACGAACTGCTGCTGGACGACGGCCGTGTGGTCATGCGCGTCGACACTGCCACCTCGACAGAGCTGAACTGCACCGTGATCATCGGTGGCCCGCTGTCCGACCACAAAGGCATCAACCGTCGCGGCGGTGGCCTCACAGCGCCGGCCCTGACTGAAAAAGACAAGGCCGACATCAAGCTCGCCGCAGAAATGGAAGTGGACTACCTCGCCGTGTCCTTCCCGCGCGACGCTGCCGACATGGAATACGCCCGTAAGCTGCGCGACGAAGCCGGCGGTACTGCCTGGCTGGTGGCGAAGATCGAACGTGCCGAAGCCGTGGCCGATGACGAAACCCTCGACGCCCTGATCAAGGCGTCCGACGCTGTGATGGTTGCCCGTGGCGACCTGGGCGTGGAAATCGGTGACGCCGAGCTGATCGGTATCCAGAAGAAGATCATCCTGCACGCACGCCGCCACAACAAAGCGGTGATCGTGGCGACCCAGATGATGGAGTCGATGATTCAGAACCCGATGCCGACCCGTGCCGAAGTGTCCGACGTGGCCAACGCCGTGCTCGACTACACCGACGCCGTGATGCTCTCGGCTGAAAGTGCTGCCGGCCCGTACCCGCTGGAAGCCGTCCAGGCCATGGCGCGTATCTGCGTCGGTGCCGAAAAGCACCCGACCAGCAAGACCTCCAGCCACCGCATGGGCAAAGTGTTTGAAAGCTGCGACCAGAGCATCGCCTTGGCCGCCATGTACACCGCCAACCACTTCCCGGGCGTTAAAGCGATCATCGCCTTGACCGAAAGTGGCTACACGCCGTTGATCATGTCGCGCATCCGCTCCTCGATCCCGATCTACGCGTTCTCCCCGCACCGCGAAACCCAGGCCCGCGCGGCCATGTTCCGTGGTGTGTACACCGTACCGTTCGACCCGGCTTCGTTGCCACCGCACGAAGTCAGCCAGGCGGCCATCGACGAGCTGATCAAGCGCGGCGTGGTGGAGAAAGGCGACTGGGTCATCCTGACCAAGGGCGACAGCTACAACACCATCGGCGGCACCAACGGCATGAAGATCCTGCACGTTGGCGACCCAATGGTCTGAGTGACACGCTGAAAAACAAAAGCCCCGCCATGTGAATGGCGGGGCTTTTTGCATTTAAAGGCCTGAGGATTTGTTGAATGAGAGGGCCTCATCGCGGCATGGGTATCTACACATCTTTTTATGGGTTGAGTTCTTTGGTTGTCGCGGGGGCGCGGGGTA